>CADBQE010000124.1 GCA_902796695.1 uncultured Lachnospiraceae bacterium | reverse complement strand
GCGGGTTACGGGACCGCGGTCACCGTTCCCATGAAGATCGGCAGCATCTGCGCGGTGTCGATGATCATATAGACAAAGGGGCGGTCCAGGCGGACGGCGGTAATTTCGCCGGGCATGGGAATGGCGGCGCGGGTCATTGTGACGACCGTGACGGCGGCGGCTTTCGTGCCGGCGTTGTCCAGATCCAGCCGCGTTCTGTGCAGGACGTGGCCGATGGACAGGGCGTCGCCTTTGCTGATGCCGGAGAAATCCGCGTCGCCGAATGCGTGCGTGATCCCCATCCGCCGGAGCGTGCCGACCAGATCTTCACCGTATTCGACGCTGAACTTCGGCATGGTCAGCGTAATGCTTTTCCGGGTGACGCTGTTCAGCAGGCTTTCGATCCCCGCGGCGTCCAAGCCGTTCACGTATTGGCTGAAATCCACTGTTTCGTCCAGCGGCATGAATGCCGCGAAGCGGTATTTGTCACCGGCATAAGGCTTCATGATGCCTACCGTGCCGCTGTCCAGAAGCAGCAGGGATTCATCGCTGAACATCATGGGGACGCTCTGCTGGGCGCCGTTTATCGCGTGAAACGGCTGCGGCAGGATGGTATTGGAGCCGAACGGGTTTTCCCACTCCGCGTCGAACAGCAGGGCGTTGATCAGGAACATCACGTCGGCGTCGCTTATCTCATCCAGCATCTTCGGGATCACGTGATCCGTCTTCCGGTCGATCCATCCGTTGATGTCATTCCGTGTCTCTTCATTGAAGGGAGCCTGAAAGGCCTCCGCACCGTAGCAGGCTTTGTTGATCCGCAGGAATTCTTCCTCGACCCGGAATCCGCTGTCCTGTTCTTTGAACCAGACGGAATTCGCGAAGAAAAAGCGGGATCTTTCCGAAGACGGCAGTTCCTTATAATACCGGTACAGGTACCGATTCAGTTCCTCGCGGCCGAATGCCGCGCCGGAGCCGGACTCTCCCCGGGTCAGGACTTCCTCCAGTTCGGTCCGCGTTTCTCCTTCCGCGCCGTTCAGCGTCATAGCCAGGGCGGTCATGACGGAAAGGGGAGAGAGCAGTACGCTGCGGCTGTCGGAGGAACCCGCGTAGGATTCTTTCAGCAGGGATGCGGCAAAGGACAGATACGCGTTCCGGAAAGCATCGTCCGTTTTCAGGCCGTCGACAGGCGCGGCGTTTACGGCGGTCATGAGGTCCGTTGTTTTTCCGGCTGCCACGGGCTTTTGCTGCGCGGAAGTGCCGCAGCCGGCAGCGTTAAGCAGCAGAACGGCTGACAGCAGAATGGAGCAGATAATCAGAGATCGCTTTTTCATGTTGTCCTCTCTTCACGTTGATCTTTTATAATAATACCGCGGGACGGCTGAAAAAGCTGCATCGGAGATAAAAAAAAGATGATGATAGGAACACGAAAACGCAGCCGCGGCCGCAAAAGCGAACAAATGGTCGAATTTTTGCGAAAAGACTTTATCTTTTGCGAAAGGTGCGGTATAATCTTACCATCTATGCGTTATGATCCACAGGAGGTTGTGCTTTGGCCAATTCAACGAATAAAAAACCGGCTTCGGCCGGAACGCGGTCCGCATCGCGCTCCGGCGGAAACGGAACAGCCCGCCGCACGGCATCGGCCGCCGGCAGGTCCGGCTCGTCCGGGGCCGGGACCCGTGCAGGTTCCCGCAGTTCGTCCGCAGGCAGGCGGACTCCTGCCCGCACCGCGTCCAAAAAAACAAGAACGGCGTCCCCGCAGCAGGCGGCGCTGCTTCGGGATATCATTTTATTATTCCTGATCGCCTTTACGATCCTGATGTTCTTAAGCCTGTTCGGCATCGTAGGTGCCGTGGGCCATATACTGGCTTCTCTGCAGTTCGGCCTGTTCGGGAGCCTGGCCTATCTGTTCCCCGCCGTATTTTTCCTGCTGGTCATGTTCGGCATGTCCAATATGCAGAAGTATCCCGTCAATACCGTTCTGCGGATCCTGGCCGCGCTTCTTACGTTCAGCGCGCTGTGCGGCATTATCGAGCTGATCGGATCGGGCGGGGAGATCCTGCCGGAAGCCGGTTCCTATTACCGCGTGGGACGCGGCAGCCGCCTGCACGGCGGATGGTTCGGAGGCCTCTGGTGCCGTCTGTCCTTAAGCGCGCTGGGACTGGTGGGCAGCTATGTGATCATGCTGGTATTCTTCCTGGCGGGTCTGGTCCTGACCTTCGGCAAAGCCCTGCTGACGGCCGTAGGCCTGAAAGGGAACCAGGTGGCGCATGCGATCCATGATGAGAATCTGCGGCGCCGGGAAGCGGAAGCGGACCGCCGGCGACTGGCCGAAATGCGGTCGGAGGAGCGCCTGCAGCGGCGCTCGCTGGCCCGCGAAGAAAAAGCCGCCCGGGAAGAGGCCGAACGGAAAGAACTTATGGCCAGACTGGATAAAAAGCTGGCGGAAGGACGCCGGAATTTCCCGGCGGACCGGGATCTGCAGCTGAAGGAAGTCCGGCTGAAGCAGCCCGAGCCCGAGCGGAAACCTGCCCCGGAACGGGAGCCCGAAAAGCGCCGGCCGAAAAAAACGCCGGCCCGCCGCCCGGAAGAAGCGGCAGGCGGGATCGACTTCAGAAAAACGGATCTGAAAACGCCCGTCCTCCCCGCGGACGCCTCCCTGGAGGATCTCTTCCGCGAGATGGAAGATCATAAAAAGGCGGGAGAGGACCGGGAACCCGCCGTACATAAGGAAAGCCGCACGCTTGAGGAACTGCAGGAACTGGAAGAAAAACGCCAGGCCCCTCGCATTTCCCGCTATCAGGACCGCGAAGGAAAAGGCGGAACCGCGGAACAGACGCTCCTTCCGTCCTCCGGCACGGAAGAACTCACCGTCCCTTCGGAACAGTCCGTGCAGACCGCAGCCCGCCGGAGCGCTGCCGACGCCTTTGAGGAGTATGACCGCAGCAGAAAGACCGGCCCCGCCCGGCCCGTTATATCCGATACAGAAAAGCGGCCGGCAGCAGAACCGGACGAGCTGCCGGAAAAGCAACCCGCCGCCGGGATCATTGAAGAACCGGATGAGGAGCCGGAATGGGTCGATCCCCGCACCCAGCTTGAACGCCTGAAGCATGACGATATTTTCCGCAAAGACGGGGATCCGGGCTCCGGAAGCTCCGGCCGGACCTTTACCGGAAGTGCCGGCCGAATCAGAACCGCAGCCGCCGCCGGTGCGTCTTCCGGCATGGCCGCGTCCGCACTGTCAGCCCGCAGCGGTGCTTCCGATACACTTCCCCACAGCGATTCTTCCGGGGCGGCGTCTTTCCCCGAAGATGCCCTTGCGGCTCCCGCCAAAAAAGAATACAGACTGCCTCCGACTTCCCTGCTGAACCGGGCCAAAAACAATACCGGCATGAAGGAAAGCGACTTAAAGCGCACGGCGCGCCTGCTGGAAGATACCCTGCGCAACTTCGGCGTGGAAGTGACCGTGACGGATATCAGCTGCGGCCCGTCTGTCACGCGCTATGAATTAAAGCCCGAACAGGGCGTAAAAGTTTCCCGGATCTCGGGCCTGGCGGATGACATCAAGCTCGCGCTGGCCGCCACGGAGATCCGTATCGAGGCCCCCATCCCCGGCAAATCCGCCGTCGGCATCGAGGTGCCCAACTCCGAAAACCAGACGGTCTCGCTGCGCTCCATCATCGAAAGCGAAGAATTCCGCAAGGCGCCGTCCAAAATCGCGTTTGCGGTGGGACAGGACATCGGCGGCCGTGTAGTGGTGGCCGATCTGGCCAAAATGCCGCACCTGCTGATCGCGGGCGCGACCGGCTCGGGCAAATCCGTCTGTATCAACTCGCTGATCACGAGCATCCTGTACCGGGCCAAGCCGAACGAAGTGCAGCTGATCATGATCGACCCCAAGGTCGTGGAACTGGGCGAATACAACGGGATCCCGCACCTGCGCATCCCGGTCGTGACCGACCCCAAACTGGCTGCGGAAGCCTTAAACGGCGCCGTCAAGGAAATGACCGCGCGCTATAAGAGCTTCGCGGACCTGAACGTGCGCGACATCAAGGGCTACAATGCCAAGATCCGCGAAAATCCCGAGGAATACGGCGACCGCGAGCCGATGCCGCAGATCGTGATCATCGTGGACGAATTCGCGGACCTGATGATGGTGGCGCCCGGCGATGTGGAACAGTCCGTCTGCCGTCTGGCGCAGCTGGCGCGCGCGGCCGGCATCCACCTGGTGGTGGCGACGCAGCGGCCTTCGGTCAACGTCATTACCGGCCTGATCAAAGCCAATCTCCAGTCCCGCATCGCGCTGGCCGTTTCCTCGGGCGTGGACTCCCGCACCATCATCGACATGAACGGCGCGGAAAAACTGCTGGGCAAGGGCGACATGCTCTTTTATCCCACGGGCTATCCGAAGCCCGTCCGCGTGCAGGGCTGCTGGGTGAGCGACGGCGAGATCGAAGCCGTCACCGACTTCTGGAAAAAGCAGAACGTCGTTTCTGAAGAGGAGATGGCGCAGCAGAACAAGGCCTGGATGGCGGAAGCGGAAAGCAAGGACAAAAACTTCCATGAAGAGCGGGACGAACTGTTTATGGACGCCGCGGACTATATCATTGAAAACGAAAAAGCCTCCATCGGCAACCTGCAGCGGGTCTTCCGCATCGGTTTCAACCGGGCGGCCCGCCTGATGGATCAGCTGGCGGATGCCGGCATCGTAGGCAAGGACGACGGGACCAAAGCGCGCCAGATCATGATGGACAAAGCGCAGTTCGAAGCCTGGAAGCAGGCCAACAGCTGATATTCCGCCGCCGGAAGAAAGGATTTCACATTTATGGAATTAACGATTCAGGAGATCTGCCGCATCACGCGGGGCACACTGCTCTGCGGCGACGCGGAGACACAGATCCGCCATCTGAGCTTTGACTCCCGGGACATTCCGGAAGACTGCCTGTTTGTTCCGATCCCCGGCGCCCGCGTGGACGGCCATGATTTTATAGGCGGAGCCTTTGACAAAGGAGCCGCCGCCGCGCTGACTTCCCGGGGCGATATCATCTGCTCCGATCGCCCGCACATCCGGGTGGCGGATACGCAGAAGGCCCTGGAAGCGCTGGGCTGCTATGCGCGCAGCTGCTTTCACGGCCCCGTGGTGGGCATCACCGGCAGCGTCGGCAAAACGACGACCCGCGAACTGACCAAGGCGGCGCTGGCCGCCGCCGGCCGCGTGACCGGGACCATGAAAAATATGAACAGCCAGATCGGCACGCCCGTTGTCCTGTATCACATGGATCAGGAGGCGGACCGCGCCGTAATGGAGATGGGGATCAGCGGCCCGGGGGACATGAAGGACCTGGTGAAACTGGTCCATCCCACGCTGGCTGTCGTGACCAATATCGGCGTGGCGCATATGGAATACCTGGGCAGCCGGGAAGGCATCTGCGCAGAGAAGATGCATATCACGGACGAACTGGGGCCGGAAGCCTGGGCCGTCTTGAACGGCGATGAACCGCTGCTGGCCGCTTACCGCGAAAAACTCCCCTGCCGCTTGCTGACCTACGGCCTTGAGGAGGGCAATGACCTGACCGCCCGCGATATCCGCGAAGGCGATACCGTGAGCTTTACCGCCGTGTTCCACAGCGCCGTGACCGGCTTCCGTGAAGTCCCCGTGACGCTGCAGATCCCCGGCGTCCATAATGTGATGAATGCCCTGGCGGCGCTCGGCGCGGCCTGGGCGCTGGGCATCGATCCGGCGCTCGCCGCCCTTTCCATGGGCACGTTCGAGGGCTTTTCCCGCCGCCTGGAGCGCAGGAAAAAAGGCGGCCTTCTGCTGATCGACGATTCCTACAATGCCAGCCCGCCTTCCATGAAAGCCGCGCTTTCCGTGCTGGAGCAGGCCTCCGGCCGCAGAAAGATCGCGCTGCTCGCGGATATGCTGGAACTGGGGGACGGCGCCGCCGCCCTGCACCGGGAAGTGGGCTGCTATGCCGCCGGTCTGAACATCGACAGCTTTATTCTGTACGGGCAGTCGGTGCGCGAAATGGAGGAACCGCTCCGGGCCGCCGGCAAAGAAGTGTTCCTGTGCGATACCCGGGAGCAGGCGCTGGAAAAAGCCGTGCAGACGGCCGCCGCCGGCGATGTCCTGCTCTTAAAGGGCTCCAACGGCATGGGCCTGGACAAGATCGCCGCCGCCCTGCCTGATTTTTAAACCGAAAGAGAGACCCCGTCTTGCCGTTATATGCCGACATCATCGTGAATATTACCGCTTCCGCCCTGGACCGGACTTTCCAGTACCTGGTCCCGGAGGAAATGAAGGCTTCCGTCCGCCCGGGCTGCCGGGTGGACATTCCTTTTGGTGCGCGGACGGTGAGCGGATACGTTGTCGGACTGGGCTGCGTCCCGCTGATAGATCCCGCCAGAATCAAGCCGATTCTGGGTTTTGCTCCGAAAGGCATCGCGCTGGAAGACCGCGCCATGGAGCTTGCCGCCTGGATGCGGGAACGCTACGGCTGCACGATGAATCAGGCGCTTCTGACGGTGCTTCCCGCGAAGAAGGCCGTACGCAAAGGAAAAACCAAGGTCGCTTCACCGGCTGCGGAGGAACCGGCGCTTATCCCGCCGGTCGCGCTGAATGAAGGCCAGCAGCTGGCCGTCTCCGCCATCGAAGAGGAGATGGCCGGGCAGAACCGTCCGGTGCTGCTGCACGGCATTACGGGCAGCGGCAAGACCGAAGTCTACATGGCCGTCATGGAAAAAGTGATGGCGGCCGGGAAGCAGGTGATCCTGCTGATCCCAGAGATCTCCCTGACCTATCAGAACGTCCGCCGCTTTACCGGGCGTTTCGGCGCGCGGATCGGCCTGATCCATTCGCGGCAGTCGCAGGGCGAAAAATACGAGACCGTGGAAAAGGCCCGGAAGGGCGAACTTTCGCTGGTGATCGGGCCCCGTTCGGCTCTGTTTACGCCTTTCCCGGATCTGGGCCTGATCGTGATCGACGAAGAGCACGATGAAAGCTATTTCAGCGAAACCGCGCCGCGCTACCACAGTACGGAAGTGGCGCGGAAGCTGGCGCAGCTGACCGGCGCAGGCCTGATCCTGGGCAGCGCCACCCCGTCTCTGGACAGTTACTTTAAAGCAAAATCCGGTGCTTTCCGCCTGGTGACCCTGGAGAACCGGGCTGTGCAGAACAGTCATCTGCCGCGGGTCGAGGTAGTGGATCTGCGCCGGGAGATGAAAGAAGGCAATAAAAGCATTTTCAGCCGCAGCCTGCAAAGCAAAATGGAGGAGCGCCTGGCCCGGAAAGAGCAGATCATTCTGTTCCTGAACCGCCGCGGCTTCGCGGGATTCGTGTCCTGCCGCTCCTGCGGAAAGCCGCTGGTCTGCCCGCACTGCGACGTCAGTCTGACCCTGCACCGCGGCGCGCAGCTCAAGTGCCATTACTGCGGCTATCAGATCCCCGCGCCGGAGACCTGCCCTTCCTGCGGCTCCCCGTATATAGCCGCATTCGGCACCGGGACCCAGAAGGTCGAAGGCCTGATCGGAAAAATGTTCCCCGGCGCGAAAGTCCTGCGTATGGACGCGGATACGACAAAAGGAAAGGAAGGCCACAGCCGCATCCTGTCCGTTTTCGCGCGGGGCGGCGCGGACATCCTGCTGGGAACGCAGATGATCGTCAAAGGCCATGATTTCCCGCGGGTCTCCCTGGTCGGCATCCTGGCGGCGGATATCTCGCTGTATAGGGAAGATTACCGTGCCGCGGAGCAGACCTTCGCACTGCTGACGCAGGCGGCGGGCCGGGCCGGCCGCGGGGAGATCCCCGGCGAAGTCGTGATCCAGACCTATCAGCCCGACCATTACGCCGTGGAGACCGCCTCCCGCCAGGACTATGAAGCCTTTTACCGCGAAGAGATCGAACGCCGCGGGCTCTTGCATTATCCGCCCGCGGGCGGTATGCTTGAGGTGCTGGTGAGCGGCCGGGACGAGAAGGAAAACATCGCCTTCACGGAATCGCTGGCCGCCTCGGTCCGGAAACACTTTGCGGAGCAGGACGCCGTCGTGATCGGTCCCGCGGCCCCGTTCCGGAACAAAGTGCAGGACATCTACCGGCAGAGCCTGATTATCAAACATCCGGACAGAGAACTGCTGCTCAAGATTGCGGCTCTGATCCGGGAAGAAGGAAAAAGCAGAGTGCAGTCAGATCTGTACTGAAACATAAAGAGGAGAGAAACCATGAGTATCCGTACCATCCGAGTGCTGGAAGAAGATGAGATCCTTCGGAAGACAGCCAAGCCTGTCAAAGAAATGACCGCCCGTACCATCACCCTCATCCAGGATATGAAAGAAACCATGTATGCGGCAAACGGCGTGGGACTGGCAGCCCCCCAGGTGGGCGTGCTGAAACGCATTTTTGTCGTGGACTGCGACCAGGAGGAAGGCCGCCGCAATCCGCTGGTCTTCATCAACCCGGAGATTCTGGAACAGAGCGGCGAAGTCACGGACAACGAAGGCTGTCTGAGCGTGCCCAACCGCCATGCGCTGGTCACGCGCCCCGAAAAGGTGAAAGTGACGGCTCTGAATGAACAGATGGAGCCCTTTACGCTGGAAGCCGAAGGCCTGCTGGCCCGCTGTATCTGCCATGAAAACGACCATTTAAACGGCGTCATGTACGTGGACAAGGCGGAAGGCCCGATCGAGCCCAATACCAAGGAAAACGGCTGGGCTTAAAGCAGGAGCACGAGGATCCCCGCTCCCGCCAGGGCCGGCCCCAGCGGGAGCTTTCTTTTTTCGGGCCATACGATCCGTGTCAGCAGGATATAGACACATGCTGCCGCGGCCCACAGGGGCAGATGCTTAAAATCCGTCTGCAGCAGCAGGGAGAAAATCAGCTTGATGTCTCCGCCGCCCGCCGGGAAGCGGCCGCTTTCCGGCCCCCGGCGCCTGCGCATGAGAAGGTCCGCCGCCGCAAACAGCGCACAGAACAGGACGGCAGCAAGGAGCGAGGACGCCCAGCCAGCCGGTGCGGAAATCACCCGCGCGAGCGAGCAGGCCGCCAGCACACAGTTTTCCCGCGGCGGGATCCGCAGGGACCGCGCGTCGGCCCGGGCGATCCTAAACAGCAGGCAGGAGGCCGCCAGGATATGAAAAAACTTCAAAAAATCCATCATTCACCTCAAAAACAGGATTGACAAGCGCTTCATTCGGTGGTATTATGCTTTCGCAATTGATTCAAAGCAGAGTTTCCGCTCTCACCTGATCATCCCTTATATGCATCAGGTTAAGGTTTCGGGAGGAGCCCGGGGAGTGGATAGCATGCTGTCCGCTTTTTTTGTGGGTAACACGAGGAGGTATACCATCGCAAGCGAATTATTGATCAATGATCAGATTAAAGACAAGGAATTGCGTCTTATCGGAAGTCACGGCCAGCAGATCGGTATTGTGAGTCTGGCGGAAGCTCTGCGCCAGGCGGAAGCGGAAGATCTGGATCTCGTTCTGATCGCACCGCAGGCCAAGCCCCCTGTAGCCAAGATCATCGATTACAGCAAGTATCGCTATGAGATGATGCGCAAGGAGAAGGAAGCCAAGAAGAAGCAGAAGATCATCGAACTCAAGGAAGTGCGTCTCTCGCCCAACATTGACGATAATGATCTGAAAACCAAGGCTTCCGCAGCCCGCCGTTTCCTGGAAAAAGGAAACAAGGTCAAGGTAACGCTGCGCTTCCGCGGCCGGGAAATGAGCCACATGAGTGAGACCCGCCGCGTGCTGGACGAATTCGTCGAGCAGTTAAGCGATATCGCGATGGTGGACAAGCCTTCCAAAATGGAAGGCCGCAGCCTGATCGTCATACTCAACGCCAGGAAGTAAATAATTTTAGGAGGACATAGAAATGCCGAAGATGAAGACCAAGAGAGCTGCTGCCAAGCGCTTTCACAAAACCGGTACCGGCCAGCTGAAAAGAATGAAGGCTTACAAGAGTCACATTTTAACAAAGAAGTCGACCAAGCGCAAGAGAAATTTACGGAAAGCCACCATTACCGACCCTACGAACGCGAAGGTAATGCAGCGCATTCTGCCCTACTAAAGAAGGAGGTCGAGGAAGATGGCAAGAATTAAAGGCGGCTTAGGCGCCAAGAAAAGACATAACAGAGTATTAAAGCTGGCCAAGGGCTACCGCGGTGCCCGCAGCAAGCAGTATAGAATCGCCAAGCAGACGGTCATGAAGGCCCTCAGCACGGCTTATGCCGGCCGCAAGCAGAAGAAGCGTCAGTACCGCTCCCTGTGGATCGCCCGCATCAATGCCGCGGCCCGCATGAACGGTCTGTCCTACAGCCGTCTGATGCACGGCTTAAAGCTGGCCGATGTGGAATTAAACCGCAAGGTGCTGGC
>CADBQE010000123.1 GCA_902796695.1 uncultured Lachnospiraceae bacterium | reverse complement strand
GTCCTCGATCGTGCCCTTGATGTCCTCTTCATAGGATACGTAGGCAGCGTTGCGGGTGTACATGCACATGGCTTCCCAGACCGTTACACGCTCTTCCGGGAACCAGCCACCGTCCGGATAGCCGTCCATGCCCTTGCGGGTGGTGATGGCGTAGACGCCGTCCATGGGATAGATGGATTCGCAGGGGCTGTCGGAGCCGGCCGTTAAGATCATGCCCTTGTCCAGCAGCGTGCGCCAGCAGTAGTGATACGCGGAGCGCTCATGACCCACGCGGGTCTCGGACCAGTGCACGTTGGTGGAGACGAACATCGGCTGGATGTCGATGACCACGGGCAGCTTGGAGACGCGCTCGATCACGTCCGGGTTCAGCAGGGACATGTGGATCATGCGGAACATGCGGGGATCGGTGTTCGGATGGTCCTTGCGGGCTTCCTCGATGGCGGTGGTCAGCATTTCGGCCGCCTTGTCGCCGATCACGTGGGCGCCCATCTGCAGGCCCAGGTCGTACGCGGTCTTCACCTTTTTGTTCAGTTCCTCCTGCGTGTAGTTCGGAACGCCGCAGGTGGTGGGATCGTCTTCGTAAGGAGCGGTCAGGAGGGCCGTGCGGCCGCCCATGTTGCCGTCCACGTACAGCTTGTAGAAGCCGTATTTGACCATCTCGTTGCCCAGGCCGGTGCGGATGGCGCAGCCGGGCAGTTCGTCAAAGCCCAGGAATACGCGGACGGTAAGGCGTCCTTCGTCCGCCAGGTTCTGGTAGACATCGGTATATTCGGGCAGGTTCACATGCACGCCGCGGATGGGATGCACGCCGGTCAGGCCGTTTTTGTTCAGCTGATGGCAGGCGGCTTCCAGGGCTTTCATCTTGCCTTCCATGGTGGCTAACGGGTCCGGAACCAGAGAGGTGATATCCGCGGCGGCCGCGTCGCGCAGGACGCCGGTCGGCTCGCCGTCTTCTCTGAATTCCACGGTGCCTTCCACCTTCGGCTTAAAGCCGGGGCCCACGCCGCCGATCTTTAAGGCCAGCGAGTTGGCGCAGTTGACATGCAGGCAGTAGCGGGTGATGATCAGCGGGTTGTCCGGGCAGACCTCATCCAGCTGTTCTTTGGTCGGCAGGACTTTTTCGTCCGTAAATTTTTCGTGGTCGAAGCCGGTGCCCAGGATCCATTCGCCCTTGGGCGTGGCTTCCGCGCGGACCCGGATCATTTCCAGCAGCTCCTTCAGGGAGTTCGCTTTTTTCAGGTCCAGCTTCAGAAGGTCGCGGGCATAGGCGTATAAATGCTGGTGGGTGTCGATCATGCCGGGCACCACGGGGGCTCCGCCCAGATCCACCACCGGGCAGCCGCCGGCGCGTTTCAGCACTTCTTCCGTCGTGCCGCAGTAAGCAAATTTTCCGTTTTCCACCAGGAAAGCGCCGACGGTGTCGCCCTCAGCCTTCATGGTGTAGATCGTTCCGTTAATGTAGGCAGTTTTCATCTGATGTTTCCTTTCCCGCTGTGTGCCGCAACTGGTCTGCGGATCGGATGTATCACGACTTAATTCCGCTATCAGGATAGACTTTCCGCGGCTGGAATGACACAACCAAACCAAGGAAAGAATGCCCAACCAAACTTAATATCATAAACAGGGCAGCGCCGCGTAATACCCGTACCCGCACAGAACTTTGTAATAGCCGCGCAGCAGACGGTTGACTTCTTCTTCGCCGCAGTCAACGCGAAGTGTGTGTCCGGGGATGGAAAGAAGCTTGGATTCCGGGGACAGAACCGTAATTCCGTCCTTTCCCACAGCTTTTAAAATACGGGGGCTGAACTGGTGATTGCCCCGTCCAAACAGAAATCCCTGTCCGCCGATCGGGGAAACGATCACGCGCAGCTTCCCGGTGCGGGCGAATTCCCACAGCTGCTCTTCCGTGACGTCCCGGGCGATCAGCTTCCGGTCCCGGATCACGTCCACGCCCAGCAGTTCGAAGGGCAGGCCCAGCCGGCGGCTGATACATTTGGCGCCGGAGCCCGAGCCGACCGCGTAGTACAGCCCGTCCTCCATGTGTTCGTCCAGGAAGGCGGCGATGGCTTCCATCTGGCCCGCTTCCGCCGCGAAGCCGCTCTGCTTCATGGACTGCAGGCGGTCCGGGCAGTCCGGGATCCGCATGACGCCGTAGAGGCGGGCGCTCACGCGGCCCTTCCGGTATTCGTCCTCATCCAGGTCCACCACGTCGCGCAGGCTGTCCGTCATGGGCGTGCCCGACGCCATCACGGCGGCCACGGCGCCGGCATCTTCCGGCGTGAAGGCGAACACGGCCGACTGGATCTTGACGCCGGCGGGGATGCCCAGGACGGGAACCGTATCGCCCACGGCGCCGCAGATGTCGCGCGCGGTGCCGTCGCCGCCCGCGAACAGGATGAGGTCCGCGGGGACATCCCGCAGCGCACGGGCCGCGGCCGCGGTGTCATCGGCCGTGGTTTCCGGGCCCGCCGCCCGATAGACGATCCGGCAGGGCAGGCCCAGTTCTTCGCACAGGTCCTCTCCCATCGGGCCGGCCGCCGTATAAACCAGCAGGCTGTCCCGGTGCGGGAGCAGCAGGCGCAGGGCTTTCTTCGCCTTCAGGCCCGCTTCGGGGACCGCGCCGCGGCGCAGCGCTTCCGCCAGGACCGGACGGCCGTCGGTGCCCTTCAAGGCCACGCGGCCGCCCATTCCGGCGATCGGATTGATGATCAGTCCGAGTTTAAGCAAGGCCGTTTTTCCTCTTGTATACGCGCCAGGTCACGCACAGGTCTTTCCAGTCGTGGATGTGGTCCTCTTCCAGTTTGGAGATCGGGCCGGCGTACGGAGCATTCAGGACCTTCTCGGGCTCGGTATAAGCTTCGTCGCAGATCTGGATCAGCGCATCCACGTATTCGTCGATATCCGCCTTGGAATAGGATTCCGTGGGTTCCGGGGTGAAGGGTTCCGGAACGATCAGCGGATGATGGCTGGCGAAGAAGCGCTGGAAGCCGAAGTCGAGCAGATGGCGGTTCACGTCTTCGGCGCTCACGCCGGTGTCCTTGTACAGTTTCTCGAAGCTGTAGCGGACCTGCTCCAGACGGTGGGGGGCTTCTTCGGCCCAGGACATCGAAATGCCGCGGACTTCGTTCAGCACGCGCTTCATCATGTAGTTGTTGTTCAGGATGGCGGTCTCCGCCACGGTCTTTAAGCCGTCGCGGCCCAGGCTCATCACCCACGCGTAGGCGCGGATCACGGCGGCCAGGGAGCCGTGGAACTGGCGGATCTTGCCCACGGAGGCGGGTCCGTCATAATCGGTATAGTACTTCTCGCCGTCGAAGCGCACGCGCGGACGAGGCAGATATTTTTCGAGTTCGGCGCTTACGCACTGCGCCGCGCAGCCGGGGCCCATGCAGCCGTGAGGCGAAGCAAAGGCCTTGTGCAGGTTGAAGTGGCACATATCGGCGCCGAGTTCCTTCGCGCGGACGATGCCGAACAGGCCGTTGTAGTCCGCCATATCGCAGACGCACAGGCCGCCCGCTTCATGGACCACGTCCACGAATTCACGGATGATCGGGTTGAACCCGCCGGTGTCTTCCGGATTGGTGATGAAAATGCCGGCGGTCTTGGGTCCCACCACGGCCTTCAAGGCTTCGATGCTGGGATAGCCGTTTGCTTCCGGATACAGGCTGATGACTTCAAAGCCTTTGGTGGCCGGCGCCGCGGAGTCGATCGGGTGGGACAGGATCGTGGTGATGATCTGGGTCCGCTGCTCTTCTTCTCCTTTGTCGCGCCAGTACTGCTTCAGCACGGCCGCGTTGGCGTAAATGCCCTGGCCGCCGCCGCCC
>CADBQE010000122.1 GCA_902796695.1 uncultured Lachnospiraceae bacterium | reverse complement strand
CCGGTGTGAGCCCGGCTTTCCGCCCCGCTGTTTTCTTAAGGAATTTTCAGGGTTGGAATGCATCATTTAATTGTCAAGGTGCCCGGCGCTTTTTTCGGCGCGCAAGTGGTACTCTATCACACCCGGATGGGTTTGTCAACAACTTTTTTGAAAAATTTTGAAATATTTTATTCCGGGCTTTCCGGAGCGGAATCGGCCGGCACATTCTCCTCTTCTTCCAGCAGGCGGAGTCCCGCCGTATCCGTGACGGGGAGGGAGAATGCGATAGCCTTGGCCGGCGTGGCAAGGCCGGCTTTTTCCATGATGGCCTGCATGATCCGGTTCTTTTCCGAAGTGTTGGAGACGATATATATGACGTCTTTCTCGGAAGCCAGAGAGACACCGAAGAACTGTTCCGCGCTCTTCATGCCGGTTCCGCGGGCATGGATCACGGTCCCGCCGGCGGCACCGGCCGTGCGCGCCGCATCCATGACCTGCTCGTTATAGCCCTGGTTGCAGATGATCATGATCAGTTCTCTCTTCGTATCCCGCATGGTGCTCTCTTCCTTTCTGACAAAGTCCTGATTCTGTGTAATGAAGGCCAGTTCCCGCTTTCCGCCGATGCTGCTGAGCGGCACGGTGAAGGCGATCCCGGTGCCGGGCACGTCGATGCGCAGCTTATTCTGCAGGTCGCGCTTTACGGAAGGCCACTTCAGGTCCGTGACAAAGGAAAAGCATACCGCTTTTTCCGTGCTGTCCAGGCCCAGGACGTTCAGGACCGCATGGGTCGCCGTTCCGTGTCCCAGCGCGATCAGATTGATCTCCAGATTCTGCTCTTTATAGATCTTCAGAAGGGCCGGAAGCCGGCTGCGGGCTACGATCGAGGTTAAAAGACTGACAGTACTCACCGTGCTTCTCCTTTACAGTTCAATGATCGCATAATCATCCATTTCCTCGTAATGCGGGACAGCCAGGGCCGGCTGCGGCTTTGTGCTGCGCGCGCGGAGCACGTAGACCAGGCCCAGGATCTGGATCGTGATAAGCGGGGTCATCGCGACTAACGCCACCACACCGAACGCGTCCGTGATCACGTTGCCGCCCACCGCAAAGCAGACGCCTGTCGCAAGCGGCAGCAGGAACGTGGCCGTCATGGGACCGGAAGCAACGCCGCCGGAGTCGAAGGCGATGGCCGTAAACATTTTCGGAACGAAGAAGGACAGGCCCAGCGCGACCGCATAGCCGGGGATCAGGATCCAGAGGATGGAAATGCCGGACAGCACCCGGAACATTGACAGGCCGACGGAAGCGGCCACGCCGATCCCCAGGCAGCGCTGGAGCGTTCTGCCGGCGATAGCGCCGTCCGTCAGTTCTTCGACCTGGCGCATCAGCACGTAGACCGCGGGCTCCGCCTTCACGATAAAGTATCCGATCACGACGCCCACGGGGATCAGGATCCGGTAATACGGCAGGCCGGCCATCGTCTGTCCCAGATAAAGGCCCGCCGGCATGAAGCCGACATTGGCCCCGGTCAGGAACAGCACCAGACCGATGTAGGTGTACAGGATACCGACCCGGATCTTGCGCATATAATGCTTTTCGATCCTCAGAAAGATCATCTGGAAGATCCAGAAGAAAAGCACCATGGGCAGCAGGGATTTGGCCATTTCCAGGATGTATTCGGGGAAGCCTTCCAGGAACATGCGGCCCAGTGCGACGGACTGGGAAACATCCGGAATGGCAGCCGGCGTGAACTCCGTGTTTTCGGGCCGGTAGATCATGCCCAGGATCAGCACGGTCAGAATAGGGCCGACGGAGCAGAGGGCGATCAGGCCCAGGCTGTCGTCAGCTGCTGCTTTGTCGTTTCTGATCGAGGAAATGCCGACACCGAATGCCATGATAAAGGGCACGGTCATGGGGCCGGTGGTCACGCCGCCCGCATCGAAGGCCACGGCGAGAAAATCCGGAGGGACAAACAGGACCAGCAGGAAGATCAGCAGATAAAATCCGATCAGGAGGGTCCTTAAGGGGATCTGGAAGATCATGCGCAGGAAGGCCAGCACCAGAAAAAGGCCGACGCCGGCGGCCACGGAAATGATCAGGACGAGATTGGGGATGGACTGGACCTGCCCGGCCAGCACCTGCAGGTCAGGCTCCGAGATCGTGATGAGAAAGCCAAGGAGGAAACCGACTCCTAGGATGAGCGGCAGTTTTTTGGTTTTTGTGACCCCCGCCCCCATGCGTTCGCCCATGGGGCCCATGGCCAGCTCCGCGCCGAGGGAGAAGAACATTTCTCCGATAATCAGCAGGACACTGCCGAGCAGAAAGGTCAGCAGTATCCCGCTGGGGAGGGGCGCTGCCGTCAGGCTTAATGCCAGGACGATCAGCAGGATCGGGCCGATGGCCTGAAGGGATTCGATCAGCTTTTCACGCAGTCGATTCGTGTACATGACGATTCCCCTGACGATTATTTGATATATTTTCCTTTCAGGATCAGAAGGCCTTCTTTGTTATAGCGTTTGGCGAACAGACCGCCCTTGCGTTCGGACATGTCGGCCGCTTCTTCGATCATGTTTTCGGCCTCTTCCTTGGTCAGGAGGACACCCTGTTCCTTCCGCGTTTCGGTGGCATTCTGCAGCGCCAGTTCGCCGGCGTCGTCCAGGATGCAGTCGATCGAGGTCAGATAGTTTTTGGCATAGGTGATGAAGCCTTCTTCGCTCATGCCGATCGCGCCGATGGAACCGGTCGCGGTCCCGAGCTTGCTGACCACCTTGGTGGGGCCTTCCAGATTCTTGGCGGACGCGTCAGAAAACGGCTTTTTGACATCCGGCATCACGGTCGTCTTCTGGTCCGTGACGGGCTTTTCGACCGGGTGCTCGACATTTTCCCGGATCTCCTGTATGGGCAGTTCCTTGGTGGAAGACTTCGGTTCCGCCGCGGGTGCTTCGGGAGCTTTTACGGGGATCTCGGGCACTTCAGGCTCTGCGGGCGCTTTTTCGGATACGGGTTCGGATACGGCAGCGGCAACAGCTGCGGCGGCCGGTGCGGCGGTCGCTTTAAGCGCGGCGCTCTGGTCCCCCAGGAAATCGGAGAAGTTGAACTGTCCTTCCGAGGTGACGGGGCGGACTTCTTTATTCTTCTCTTCTGCGGCGGGCTGAGGCTTCACGGCAGGTTCAGGTTTCACAGCGGGTTCGGGCTTCGCGGCAGGCTCTGCCTTCGGAGCCGCGGGTGCGGCTTCCGGAGCCGGCTTTTCTTCCGGAACAGGCTTTTCCACAGGCGCAGCCGGGGCTTCCGGCTGATGAGGCTGCTCGGCCGGGGTGTCCAGACGGGGCAGTTCCTGCGTCAGGATCGCGCCGGCGGCCGCATCCCAGTTCTGGGACGGAAGGTCGTCCGTTTTATCGAAATTGAAGGACAGCTGCTCGACTTCGCCGTTCAGCAGGTCCGGACGCTTTACGGGCTCTTCCGGAGCCGGCGCTGCGGCGGCGGGTGCCGCTTCCGCGGCAGTCTCCTCCTGCGGCTTCGTTTCCTGCAGTTCATCTTCTACCGTTTCGGACATATGGGCCAGAACGTCTTCCGTACGCACTTCGGAAACCGTGATCTTCGGAAGGATATTTTCCTGGTGCAGGAATTCACCCAGTCTGCTGTCCAGATAGGCCAGCTGATCGGCCTTGTCCGCCAGTACGAAGAGCTGTTCGGACTGTTCGTATTTGACGCTGTGCACGATGTCGGACAGCAGTTCTTCCGACAGGGAGGACGCGCTGTCGATCAGCAGATCCTTTCCCTGCGTATGTTCGCGGGCGGATTCAAAGCCGACACGGTTGAAGCGTTCCGCAGAGATGCGGGTCAGCTTGCCCATCGGCTTATTGTGCATGCGGTAATAGGCGGCCAGGCGCTCCAGCGCCTTCGGCACGGCGTCTTCCAGGCTGTCCGCATCCACGAGAATGATCTGTTCCGGCCAGACTTCGGGCTTTTCCTGCGGCTCTTCCGGTTCCGCCTCCGTTTCGTCCGGTTCCTCGGGCACGGCTTCGCGTTCCGTATATTCGTCCACGACTTCCTGATAGCGCTGCGCATAGTATTCGCGGTTGTCGCGGTGATCCTGCTGCTCGGCGCTTAAGGGGGCGTATTTTTCTTTCAAGGCCATGGCTTCATCCACGTAGTCGCCGACGCCGAACCAGAGGATGATCTCATCGCAGAGTTTGACGCACTGCTCGCCCATGCCGGCTTCGTCGTACATCTGGGCCAGACGGAGGGCCCACTCTTCCTCAAATTCGTATTTGCGGTAGGTCTCCAGGATGGCGATGCGCTTGTCCAGCGGTTCTTTCTTCAGTTCGGCCAGCAGGTAGCGGAGCAGGTAGCGGCCGTTGTCGTCGGAGGCTTCCTGCAGATACATTTCGTAATAATGCTGCGCCAGGTCCACGTCTTTTTCCGCAATGGCCAGGCCGGTCAGCTTATACAGGATCCGTTTGCCGACGGCGGACTCCTCGTAAGCCATCTGCAGCAGCTCGATGGCGGAACGGTAGTCTTTGGTGTTTTCGTAAGCCGCCGCCGTGATGGTCAGCAGACGCACCGAATGGACTTCTTCCCAGTCCACGGTATCGGCAATTTTTACGGCTGCTTCATAGTCGCCTTTTTTGACAAGCTTCTGGATCTTGTCCGCTTTCATGCTGTAGGTGTATTTGTCCATGTTCGTCCCCCCGCTACATAGCCCGGCGATCTTCCAGCGCCCGGGATAAAGTCATTGAATCCGTATTTTCGAGTTCCACGCCAACCGGGATGCCGCTCGCGATCCGGGTCGTCCTGATGCCGCGTTTGTTCATTTCATTGTTGATGACGACTGCCGTCGTTTCCCCTTCCAGCGAAGAGCCGGTGGCAATGATCACTTCCGAGACCGGGCTTTCCGCGACCCGCTCCAGCAGTTCCCGGTAGCGGATCTCCGACAGGTTTATGCCGCGCATCGGCGAAAAGACGCCGTGCAGCACGTGATATACGCCTTTATAAGCCCCGGTGCGCTCATAGGCTTCCAGGTCCTGGGGCGTTTCCACGACCATGATCTGGGTATGGTCCCGCTTTTCGTCCGCGCAGATCGGGCAGATCTCCCGGTCCGTCAGGGTCTGGCAGGTCTTGCAGAACCGCACGCTTTGCCGGGCGTTTACGATTGCATCCGCCAGGGTTCTGGCCGTCTGCTCCGGCTGGTTCAGCAGATAGTAGGCAAGCCGGGTGGCTGTCTTCTGGCCGATGCCGGGCAGCTTGGAGAGCTCCTGGGACAGCAGCTGCAGTCCGTTGCTGGTTTCCATTACAGCCCGAATCCTCCCAGTCCGCCGGTCAGGCCGCCCATGGCATTCTGCTTGTCGGCCTGGATCTGGCGCAGCGCTTCATTGACGGCGGCCGTCACCAGGTCTTCCAGCATTTCGATATCGTCGGGGTCCGCGACCTCCGGCTTGATATGAGTGGAAAGCACTTCCATTCTGCCGCTCATCACAATTTCGACGGCACCGCCGCCGGTACTGGCTTTGTATTCCTTCTGCTCCAGCGCCTGGCTCATTTCTTCCATCTGGCGCTGCATGCGCTGAGCCTGTTTCATTAAATTTCCCATATTGCCGGGCATGCCGCCCGGATAACCGCCGCGTTTCGCCATTTCAGTCCTCCGTGTCTGTTTCGATCTTCATATTGATATGAGACAGTTCTTCATCTGTGATATATACCGGTTCCGGCTCCGAACGGCGCGCCGTGCGCAGATCGAAGCGGATCGTTTTCTGATATTTGGACGCCACAAGTTCCTCCAGCCGGGGAAGGGCGCCGAAGCTTTTGACCATATTGGCCGTAAAAATGTCCGGAAAAACAACGCGCAGGACACCGCCGTCCAGCGGTTCCAGGCGGCTGCGCCTGAGAAGCTGCGCGGAAGGATAATCCATGCCGCTCAGGAGTTCCGACCAGTGCGAGCGGATCAGCTGCAGGTCTTCCCACTGCGCGGGAGAAAGACGGACCACTTCCTGATCCGGGGAGGCTTCCGGCTGTGCGGAGCCAGCTCCGGCTGTTTTTTCGGCGGGTTGAGCGGCCTGAGGGGCGGCTGCGGGGATCCCGTTCCGGATCAGGCGGTCCACTCTGCGCTCCAGTGCGGTCAGGCGGGATGCCACATCGTTGCGGGATTCGCCCGTCCGGGGCCTGGCGGCCTGGATGGTCGCCACTTCCAGCAGCACGCGCTTGTCCGCCGTGGTCCGCAGGTCTCCGGCCAGTGCGGAATAGGAACGGATCAGGTCCATCAGTTCTTCCGGGCCGGTCAGCTGGCCTTCTTCCGCCAGGCGGGCCCAGTCTTCGCGGGAGATCTCCAGGTCTTCCGCGGTCGCATCCGAAGTCATCAGGACCAGCAGGTTCCGGAGATACCAGATCAGGTCTACGACGAACTGGCCCAGGTCGCGGCCTTCGTTCCGCAGTTCTTCGATCAGGGCAAGCGCATCGTTCACGTCTCCGTTCAGCACCGCCCGGAAATACCGGCTCAGTACGGCGCTGTTCACGGTGCCCAGGATTTTGAGGACGTCCTCAAAGCGAAGGACTTCCCCCGGCATCGCGGAAACGCTCTGGTCAAACAGGCTGATGGCATCGCGCATGGCGCCGTCTGCCTTGCGGGCGATATAGTTCAGGGCGGCTTCTTCGGCCCGGATCCCCTCGCCTTCCATCAGTTCGTGAAGGCGCTCCACCATGTCCGCCGGCGTGATCCGGTGAAAGTCAAAGCGCTGGCAACGCGACAGGACCGTTACGGGGATCGCGTGCGGCTCGGTGGTGGCCAGAATAAAGATCACGTATTCGGGCGGTTCCTCAAGCGTCTTCAGCATGGCGTTGAAGGCGGCGTTGGAAATGTTGTGGACTTCGTCGATGATGTAGACGCGGTATCGGCCGGAAGCGGGCCGGTACTGGACTTCGTCGCGGATCTCGCGGATATTGTCCACACCGTTGTTGGAAGCCGCATCGATCTCGATCACATTGGTGGAACGGCCCTCTTCTATGCTGCGGCAGGTTTCGCATTCGCCGCAGGCGCAGCCGTTTACGGGGTTTTCACAGTTGACGGCCTTGGCAAAGATCTTGGCCAGCGTCGTTTTGCCCGTGCCGCGGGAACCGCAAAACAAATAGGCATGCCCGATCCGGTTGCCTGCTATCTGGTTCTGTAGGGTTTTGACGATGGCATCCTGTCCCTTTACGTCTCCGAAGGTCTTCGGGCGCCATTTCCTGTAGAGTGCGATGTAAGCCATAGGTTCCCCAATAAGACGCTTCTGCGCCTTTGGATTTATACTATCATAAGACAGAATAAAAGGCAATAAAAAATCCGCGCATGCCTCTTCGAATACAGGAAGAGCGGCCGTACATTCCGGCTCCCTTACGGCACACAGAGGGATTGCTTAGTGCTGCTTCGTTCCCGACCTGACACGGTTCACAACTTCTGTTGCGTAAGACCGAAATGTATTCTTCGGCGCGTTTCTTCCCGACCCTCAGCAGGCATATCACCCCTGCAGGCATCAGGTACAAGGCTTGCCAGAGCCCCGGCTGCGCGGAAAGAAAAATCTCAAGTACAGCGGCTATTATAGTGCGCGGCGGGCGCGATGTCAAGTTTCACGGCGCCTGGATCCACAAATAATTGTTGCCGCGCGCGATCGCTTCATCGAAATCCGTCTGCAGCATGCGGAATACGCCGGCATTTTCGGGATTGTACAGCACGACGTTTTTCCATTCGTAGCCGATCAGCCACAGATCGCCCCGGTCGGGACTGACCCAGCGGACCGGGATATCCCGGTTCAGGAACGTGATCAGTTCCCGCAGCGAAACGCCGCTGACCTCCTCCCAGTCCGGTCCGGGATCCAGGATCTCGCTGCCGATCTCCAGGATCTTTTCCGTTTGCCGGCCGTCCCAGTACCAGGCCAGGGATCCGTCCCGTCCGAGGACGAACCCGTAGAAGCCGGCCGCCTCCGCGACGGCTTCGCCCAGCGTACGGAAGGCTCCCGCGGAGCCACTGCTTCCGCAGGCAAAATAGCGCAGATTATAAGGCGTTTCCGTCCGGGATGCCGGGCGTTCCAGGCGCGGTCCCTCGGAAAAGAGCCGGGCCGCGTTCTGTCCGATGCGCAGGGAGGACGGAAGCCGTTCCATTTTCAGGATCTGGACTTTTTTTAGCACACCGCCGTCCGTTTCGGTAAAATAGCGGGAGCCGGAATCCGCGGCATCGCTGCGGAGCATGATCTCCGGGGACAGATAGCCGTAGGTGCCGTTCGTATCGGAAAAGCGGTGGACCTCCATTTTGTCACGACGGACTACTACGTGGTCGATCAGGACGCCGTCTTCCTGGATCCGGTAGAGCGGGGCCAGGTCACCGTCCAGAATCATGATGCGGTCATAGGGGCGGCGTACGCGCACCCCGTCGTTTAAGATGTCCGCATCCAGCGGGCCGTATCCGACGGCCAGGTCTTCCCGCAGGAAGCCCAGCGGCCTGATGAATTCATCCGCGGCAGCGGAAAGGGTCCTGCGGCTTCCGGTATTCAGATCCATGATGCGCAGGGCGCGCGGCTGTTCCTGGTCCGTTTCCGAAGCCCAGGCCAGGATCGTGCCGGCATCGCTGACCGTCAGGCCGGGATATTCCGCCCGCGATACCAGAACGGCCGTTTCCCCGGTGTCGATATCCATGACCAGGACTTCTTCGTCCAGAATAAAATAGAGGAAGTTGTCGTTTCCCTTGGTAAACAGGCGGCGGACTTCCTGCATCAGGACGGAAGGGGCCTGTTCGGATGCCAGGAATTCCTGCTCGCGGATCATATCCTCTTCCGGGTCGTACCGGCAGTACGAGATGCCGCAGCTGCCCTCGTGAGGACCGCCGTTCATATAGCCGAAAACCGCGAATTCCACCCGGCCGGAATCCTGCACTTCCATGATCCGGATGTCATAATCGTCCTGCAGCGTGCGCAGCGCGTGTTCACCGGCGCGGCGGAACGAAAACAGTGCGGTCAGGCCGGTCTCCTGCGTATCATACAGGTACAGGGAGCCGTCTGTCAGGAAGCAGACGAAGCGTCCGTCCGGGCTGGTGCGGCACTGCAGGCTTTCGCTTTCCTGAATGCCCAGCAGGATGCCCTGGGAGACTACCGAATTCTCCGTCAGAGACCAGCGCTGGTTCATGCGGCGTTCGTAATCCAGCAGATAAACGGAGGATTCATAGCGCTGCAGCGTAACGGATTCCGTCACGCGGAAGGTCTGGGCCGGCTCATCTCCCGCCGGAATTTCGGCCAGGAAAGCATAATCCAGATACATATAATTGCCCTGAATGCCGCGGATGGTCATCCAGGGGCCTTCTTTTTCGCGGAAGCCCGCATCTCCCCAGCAGAACTGGTCAAAGCTGCTCTGCAGCGTGACAAGAGCCAGGGTGTCCTTGTCGGAATTCGTGTCGGTTTCCAGCTGCGGGATATAGCCTCGGGCTTTATCCCGGCTGAACAGGTCGTTATGCAGGTGGCGGGAGTAGTCCGTCAGCATCATAACGGTTTCCCGGTCCGTTATTTTCATGACGCGGGTGAAATACGAAGCCGTCCGCTGCCGCAGCGAGATCGTAATATTCAGCAGGTAACAGCGCCCGGGGGTCAGGATGTCCTGGAATTCCACCGGGAAAGCCCAGTCTTCTTCGGGGGTGCCGAACTGTTCGATCTTTCCCTGGGCCATCAGCCGGCCGTCGCTTTCGTCCCGCAGCTCATAGGAAGCACTCCGGGGGCTTTCGGACAGGTCCAGCAGATGGACTTCCATTTTCTGCTCTTCCTCGGTAAACGGGTAAATGCCGGGGGCTTCCGCGCCGGCCTGATCCATTTTCATCTCCGTGAAGCCGTACACGGGATTGATCAGGCTGCCCTGCCAGGAAAAACAGACAACGGGAAGAGAAGCAGCCTGAAAGGGCTCGCCCCGGCTGCTGGTTTCTCCGGCTTCCTTTCCGCCTACCAGGGCCAGGACCGCGGTAAGCAGGAACAGAAGGGGAAGGATCAGGATTTTCAGTCTGTTGTATTTCAAGGAGGACTCCCCGGGCTCACAGGGTCAGTTCGATCCGGCGGCCCGTTCTGTGATAGGGAATGAATTCCACGCCGGCGGCGGTGAGCATCCGTTTGGAAGCCCGGACGGCGGGAGTTTCCGCGTATTTGTCATCCGCGTAGATGATCGTTTTGATCCCGCTCTGAATGATGGCTTTTGCGCATTCGTTGCAGGGAAACAGGGTCACGTACAGCTTGCTGCCTTCCAGGCTGCCGCCGCGGAAGTTCAGGATCGCGTTGAGCTCGCTGTGGGTCGTATAGAAGTATTTGTTGTCGTAAGGATCGCCCTCGCGCCGCCACGGGAACTCATCGTCCGAACAGCCGATGGGAAACCCGTTGTAGCCCATGGACAGGATCTTGTTGTCCCGGCTGACAATGCAGGCGCCGACCTGGGTATTGGGGTCTTTGGAGCGGGCGGCGCTCAGCATGGCCACCCCCATAAAATACTCGTCCCAGCTGATGTAATCGGTGCGTTTGTCCATGATATCCCCCTTTAATCGATATCGGGATCAGGATTCCGAAAGGTCCCTGATGTCAAAGGCCGCGGCTTTGCGCAGCCGGTTCATGATGGCCGGACCGAGCGGCCCTTCGTCGAATGTTTCGCTGTATACGTGCGACAGGCCGCACTCATCCAGATGCCGGAGCGTTCCGAAAAGGCTGTGCGCCGTCTCTTCCGGACGGCTGCGGGCGCCTAACGGAATGAGCAGCAGGTGATCGCCGGCTTCCGCCTGATAGAGCGGGAGCGTTTCCCGGCAGATCAGGGCGCCGGTCTTCTCGCCGGCTTCCGCCGCCCTGCGGGCCGCTTCGCAGATGTATTCGGCACGCTTCTCATCGGGGCCGGCCACCAGTGTGAGCGGCACCTGCGGCGCATAATGGCGGTACTTCATGCCGGGAGCGCGCGGCGCCGTCTTTTCGTCCGGCTTTCCCAGCACGGCCGGGTCTACGGAAACCGTTCCGAGCAGCTGCCGCAGCGCGGCAAGGCCGATGCGGCCGGGCCTTAAGATCTCGGGGATCCGGCGGCTGATATCCACGATCGTGGATTCCAGGCCGATCTCGCATTCACCACCGTCCAATATGAGCGGGATCCGGCCCCGCAGGTCCTGATAGACGTGCTCCGCGCAGGTGGGGCTGGGGCGCCCGGAAGTATTGGCGCTGGGCGCGGCGATCGGAACGCCGGCCGCACGGATCAGGGCGGCGGCGCCGGGATGGGAAGGCATGCGGACGGCCACGGTATCCAGACCGCCGGTCGTTTCTTTCGGAACCAGCTCACTCTTTTTGAAGATCAGGGTCAGCGGCCCCGGCCAGAATGCCTCCATCAGTTTTTCCGCGGCCGGCGGAATCTCCCGTACCAGCGGAAGAAGTTCTTCCCGATCGGCGATGTGAAGGATCAGCGGATTGTCCGAAGGACGTCCTTTGGCGGCATAGATCGCACGCGAAGAAGACGGGTTCAGGCCGTTGCCGCCCAGCCCGTACACCGTCTCGGTCGGGAAAGCCACCAGGTCTCCCCGGCGGATCATCTCTCCCGCTTCTCTGAGGACTTCCCGGTCCTTTTCACTGCCATCCAGCTTTTTGATTATGGTTTCCATGGCTTCAGATTATAGCGAAAGCCGGAAACAAATACAAGAGTCCCGATCGTTTTTTGTGTACCGCGGATATGTCACGCCGCCTGCCCGCATCCGGGATCCGCTTATCCGCTCCGTCCGGCGCGGCGGAACAGGCCTCTCTTCTGTTTGACCGGAGCAGGGGGCGACGGCGGCGCGGAGCCGGGTCCTGTAGTTTCCTCGTCCCATAATTCGAACAGCTGGGGAAAGGTCGTATTTTCTTCATGACAGAGCCGGAGCAGTTCATAGGCGATCCGGGCGGTCTTTTCGTCTTCATGGCTGCACTTTTTCAGGAAGAAGCGGGACAGCTTCTGTAGCTGACCGAACAGTTCCTCTTCCCTGTCCGGATGATAGACGAACGACCATCCGTCCCGTCCTTTAAAGATCAGACCCGGCTCCAGAACCAGTCCCGAAGGCCGCAGCAGGTACAGTTCGGCTTCTTCGCAGGTCCGGTGAATGCTGTACAGAATATCCCGCATCATCTTCCCGTCGATCTCGCACGCCTGAGTCAGCGACTGCAGAGACTGCCTCCCGCTGATCTCATAGCTGTAAGCGGGGGGATCCCCCGCACGGTACAGACGAAACGGAAGCAGGCCCCCGGGTCTGGTATTCAGCAGCATCTTCCGCTCAAACATGCATCCCTCCGGGGCTCCTTCCATTATCACGTAATGAGCGTCCAGTTCTTTGATAAATTCTATATTCATCCCGTTCCTCCCGTTAAGGCTTTCCGGGGATCCATTCCCGCAGGAACGATCCGATGTGGATCAGGTCCTCCGGACGCAGGCCGTCCGTGTAGCGGACGCCTTCCCGGATATATATGTCGGCCGCCGTTTCGACTTTCCGCATCAGCTGAACCGATTTCAGGATCAGTCCCGCTGTCAGCAGCAGGATCAGGCTGAAGATCAGTGCGGCTTCCACTGTCAGACTTCCCGGAGCAGTGACAGCAGGGAGAGGATCACGGCGGCTGCGAAGACAAAAGGCATAAAGGGGAGACTTCCTTTCAGGCTGCGCTTCTTCAGCAGAAGCAGGACCGAGCCGCCGGCCGCGGACAGAAACAGCGCGCCGAACAGCAGGCCGAAGAGCTCTGCCGGTCCCCACCAGCAGGCAAATGAACAGAAACATAATCCGTCTCCTTTCCCCATCGCGCCGCGTGTCAGGCGCGACAGAATCAGCAGTCCCGCGCCCCAGATCAGGGCGGTCAGACGCGAAAGCAGGATCCCGCTTCCCTCCACCCCCGCCGCAATACCGGCCGCGGTCATAAGCAGCCCGCAGCAGGCGCCTGACGCGATCAGCAGCAGGCTGATCCGTCCCGTCCGCAGGTCCTCCCAGCCCAGGAGGCCCGTATAGAGCAGGAAGCAGATCCGGACGGCGCTGCTCACGGGGCTCCTCCGCAGAAGCCGCAGGGTCTGTATTTTTCCTGTGCTTCACTTAAGGCGATCTCGATCAGCGTCCGCTTCAGTCCCGGGCAGTCCTTCTTGAAATGATAATTCACGCCGAAATCCGTGATCCACACGATAAGCGGTTCCGGATGGATCCCCGTGCAGCTGCCGCAGGGATAGTATTTCTTGCCGTCTTTATTTCTCAGAGAGGGAATGACTGAAAACAGCACGGAAACGGGATCGATATGAAAAACGCGGCAGTCGCGGCTTCTGTGATAAACGGTTCCGCTCTCGGTCACGTATACGATCTCTTCCGGTTCCTGCTCTTCTTCCTCTCCGCTTTCCTCCTCCGCGACCCGTGTCCCGATCCACAGACGCCGGCATCTGCGCTGTACCACCGGGATCGTGATGCCGAACGTACGGCCGAACAGCGGTGCGATCCGGTAGCTCAGGATCAGATCCAGTTCCCGGCCGTGCAGCGTGCTTCCGCTTAAGGAAAGGCCCTGAGGCCCGCCCAGCAGGACGGACCGCCGCAGTTTTTCCTCTCCCGCTCTTCGGATCAGCCATTGCTTCACGAACTGCTGCCAGAGCAGAGCGGAGCCTTTTTCCAGCAGAAACAGCTTGATTTCCTCCGGAAGGTTTCCTTCCTGCGACAGCAGGGTCGAGATATCCTCTCCGTTTCCGGTTAACGCGCCGCTTAAAACGCCTCCGTCCGCCAGAGTCAGCAGGTCTGTTCCGGTATACTGATCGGCAAATTCCACGGCATAAGACCAGACCGCGACGTCTTCCGTGATCCCGTCCAGCGCCTTCTGAAGCCGCAGCTGCAGAAGCTGCGCCGAAAACAGACTGAAGAACAGTCCCGCGGCAAACAGGAAGAGCGGGAGCGCCAGCGCCGCCTCAACGGTCAGGCTGCCGGCTTCACGGCCGGGTTCCGGAGTGTGATTTCTCAGAAAAAATGCTCCGGAGACAAGGGGTTTGGGGAGACTATTTTTTTGATTCGAATTTTGGAAAGCGCGATATCTTTTCCTGTCATGGCATTGACGGAAAGACGGTATAGAATTTTTGAAACAGTTGCAGCAATAAGAAAAAACAGTCCGTAAATTGTGCGGTCTCCGGAGCACCGTCTTCATACTGATCACCTCCTTCCGTAGCCGTATGCGGCTGTTTTTTTATACCTTCTTCCGGAGCGGGAACCGATTTCCGTCCGGATGTAAGGGGCATTTCTGTACAGATATGACAGGTCGGCTTTCAGGCAGATACTGGCCCAGACCATATAATCCTTCATGCGGAAGCCCGGGAGCTGCTGCTGCAGCCTTTCCTGGATCACATCCATCATGCGGTACGACTGATCTTCCCGGTCTCCCACGAAGAACAGGACCCGCAGATAATCTTCATAGGACAGTCCCGTGTTTCCGCCGCCTTCCGCATTCAGATCCAGCTTCATGGCGGACAGTTTCCACGTCGCGGCTGTTTTCCACAGGGGGACTTTTTTCCCGCGGACCAGTCCTCTTACGTCCACGATGCTCTCGGCCAGCGCCCAGGCCGCCAGCAGCACCCATTTCAGCAGCAGGATCAGCTGGGGCAGGGCCAGCAGCGACATGATCGCGGCCGCTGTCAGTTCGGCAAGTGCGGTTTTTTCCGCGTCCGTGGTCAGATAGGCCAGATTAAAGCCCATGCGGATCAGCAGGATCTCGCCGACCGCCGTTTCGAACGAGGCTTTGTCCGTCCGCCGGCCGCACAGGACGTATTCCGCTTCATACCGGTGCTCCCCGTTCTGCGGCGGCCCGGTATAGGAGTGCATTTTGATCTGCAGGTATTCTCCCAGGAGCAGATGATTCAGCAGGGTATCCGCCTCGCGTCCGAAACCTCCGTGCAGGGCTTTTTCCCGGACCGGCAGGCGGGAAGGAAGGCTTTCGCTTTCCCAGGAATGTCCCGAAAGCGTCTCCGTTCCCGTGATCACGGCGATCAGCCCGTTCTTCCGGATGGCCCGGATCTGTTCCAGCAGGTCCGTCCGGACATCTTCGCTGGTCCCGCCCGGTTCCGTGTATTCCGTATCGGATTCTTCCGCCTTTCGACGGGCTTCTTCCTGCAGCGCCGCGGCCTGCTCCTTGATATCGTCCAGATTTTTGATAATGCCTTCCAGACTGCTGTCCTTATCGCCTATCATCTGTCCGATGTTTTCCAGAAATCCGCTGCTGTCCTCCTCACTGTAAAGCCCCAGCCGTTCCAGGACTTCCTGAATCAGCGGTGCCAGTCCGGCGGATTTCATATAGGAAAGAACCGCATCGGCAAACACGGCGCCGCGGTCTTCCGTGATATAGACCGCATCTTCCTCTTCCGTTTCCAGACCGCGCAGACCGATTCGGTCGCCGGCGGCAAAAAGCGTGCCGCGCCCCGGCTGCAGATATTTTTCCGCGTAGTCCGATACCGTATCGGGCCAGTCCTCCAGGCCTTTGTCCCGGCCCCGGCACAGGAGGAGCCCGAAATCCCGCAGGGGTTCTCCCTGAAAGCCCGCGAAAACCGAGCGCAGGGAAGAGTGTGCCGCCTGCGTGCACAGGTAGTCCAGGCAGGCGAGCCGGGCTCCTTCCAGACAGGTGCTGAAAAGGGCAAGCAGGGACAGGGCGGTCAGGGACAGAAACACCGTCACCTGTCCCTTCAGGCGCTTCATGGCATCAGGGTATCCACACCCGAATTGACCCCGCCGAAGATACGGTTGATCAATCCGGTGATCTGGTCGCGGAAAATGATGACCAGAGCGACGATCACTACCAGGATCAGGACGACCTCCACGACACCGACGCCGCTGTCGTCCCCCATCAGCTGCCGCATGCCGGCGGCTTTTGTTTCTTTCATCAGATTTTCCTCCGTTCTTGTTGCGGTTCACAGTTGTGTCTGCATACTCATCAGGGCCGGAACCAGTACGATGATGAGTGACAGGCCGAACAGAAGCAGGATCGGAAGCAGCAGCCGGGCGGAGGTCCGCTCTCCTTTTTCCCGCACGACCTGAAGGGTGACGGTCAGGCTCGCGGCCGCTTCCTGTTCCATCTGTTTTAAAAGTTCCCGGTTGCCGTGCTGCACATAGGTCTCCAGCAGGCCGCCCAGCCGCAGGTATTCCGTTGTTCCGCAGCGCCGTCCGAAGGCGCCGTATGCCCGGTCCTCGTATTCCCCGCCCTTTATTTCCTTCCAGGTCGTTTTCATTTCCTCATAGGCGGCGCGCGGCGGGGCGCCTTTCCGGCATTCTTCCTCATACTGCCGGACCATTCTTTCCCAGCTGCTGCGCAGGGACAGGCCGGCGGTCATATACAGGTTCAGCATCGTCAGCAGCGGACTGTAATCCCGGATCAGTTCTTCGCGCCTTCTCTGTTCCTGTTCCTTCTTTCTCTGGAGCGGCAGATACAGAAGAAAGGCGGCACCGATAAAGCCGGCCAGCAGCATGACGGTGGCATCCGATGTCCTGCCGCCCTTAAACAGCAGCGCGAATGCGGCCGATCCGCAGAGAAAGCAGGCGGCGGCGGGCACATGACCTTTTTTACTGCCCATAGCTTTTCTCCAGGATTCTGTCCCCCCACAGAAACGCCAGCAGATAGAGGATCAGGATGCCGGCCATGATCAGGCGTCCGATCCCTTCATACAGGATCTGCGTCATTTCCGGGGAGCTGATATTCAGAAACAGGAGCATGCCGGCCGGGACCAGACACATGATGGAATATTCCAGCCGCTGGCCGGCCATCAGCGCGGTGATCTCCCGGCGGACTTCGCTGCGCGCATCCATCAGACGGACGAAGGCCTTCAGGACGGGCAGATAATCGCCGCCCTGCCGCTTTGCGATCAGGAAGATCCGGGCCAGCTGCACCCCGTCCTCCAGGCCGGTCCGCTCGCCGAACGAATGCCAGATGCGCTCCGGCGGGGTCTTCAGGCTCACTTCGCGGCTCATGCGGTCCGCTTCCCGTCCCATCATGCTGTCCGGACCGTACATTGTCCGGATCTCTCCGGCCGCGCCGATCATGGCGTTTTCGAGCGCGAGCCCGGCTCTCAGAAACGAAATGACGGACAGCAGATAATCCCGCAGTTCCCGGTTCATTTTCAGACGGTTCCGCCCTTCTGTCCTGCGGCGGAAAAACCTGAGCGCTCCGTACGCCCCGGGGATCATGAGCAGCAGGGCTTTCCCCGTCCGGAAGAACAGGAATCCGGCCGCCGCCCCGAGCGCGGCGCCGCCGGCCAGAAACAGCAGGTCTTCCCGCTTCCGGCTTCTGAACGGCGGATAGTCAGCACGGGGCAGGAGCTTCCGCTTCATCTGCGAGAATAAAGCGGCCGTCTTCCCCGAAACGGGGGACATGTCCGAAGATCTCCCGCCATTTTTCCGTGTTTTCGGGCTGATGTCCCGTAAAACGGAGCCCCTCCTTTTCCGTATACCGCTGGATGGTTTCAATGCGGATCTCTCCTTTCTCCAGACCGAGCACTTCGCTGACGGACAGGACCCGCCGTTTCCTGTCCCGGAAACGCCCCAGATGCACCAGCAGATCCAGGGCCGAAGCGATCTGGCTGCGGACTGCCGCCAGCGGAAGGTCCGCCCCCATAAGTGCCATCGTTTCCAGGCGGGACAGCATATGGACGGCGCTGTTGGCATGGCCGGTCGACAGCGAGCCCCGATGCCCGGTATTCATGGCCTGCAGCATATCCAGGGCTTCTTCACCGCGCACCTCTCCGACCACGATCCGGTCGGGGCGCATGCGCAGCGCGGTCCGGATCAGGTCCCGGATCGTGATCCGCCCGCTTCCTTCCAGGTTCGGATCCCGCGTCTCCAGCCTGACCAGATTGGGCAGGCCCTGCAGCTGCAGTTCCAGCGAGTCCTCAATGGTTATCACCCGTTCTCCGGACGGAATGTAGGCAGACAGCGCATTCAGAAATGTGGTCTTGCCGGAGCCGGTTCCTCCGCTGATAAATATGTTGCAGCCGCAGGTCACGGCGGATTTCAGAAAGGCGGCGCAGGCCGGAGTGAGCGCGTCCAGTTCCAGGAGTCTGTCCATGGTCAGCGGATCTTTGAAAAATTTCCGGATCGTTACGACGGGGCCGTCCGGCGCGGCGGGCGGCAGCACGATGCTCACGCGTGATCCGTCCGCCAGGCGCAGGTCCGCGATGGGGGAGGCGGTATTGACCAGCCGGTTGACGCTGGCCGCCATCACCTGGATCACATCATCCAGGGCTTCCCGTCCGGAAAAAGTCCGGTCCCAGAGACACATCTCGTTGTTCTTCTCCACAAAGATGCGGCCGGTCCCGTTGACCATGATCTCGGTGACGGAATCGTCCTCCAGAAGCGGCTGCAGAATGTCCATGCCCCGGAAAGAATCCAGCAGCTGCTTGCGGAAAAGTTCCTTGTTCTTCAGGCTGAGCTTACGGGTGCGGCCCCATTCCGTCAGAGCCCGGTCGATATGGGCCAGCAGGGCCGTTTCGGAATAATCCGTTTCCTGGAGTTCGCGGGCGATGCTCCGCCGTATCCTTTTCAATTCCTCCGTCACGGCTCCGCCTCCGCCAGCGCTTTCAGGCAGCGCCCCCAGGCCATATGGCGAAGTTCCCGGTAATCCACCCATTCGGGAAGGGATTCCGGCGGCAGCCGGTAGGGCCGCAGTCTGCTTAAGAATGCTTCGCCGCGCGTTTCTTCCAGATGCTCCCGCCATTCCTCCCACTTCGCGATGGCCAGGCGGTCCTCCCTGAGCGGCACGTAGACTCTGTCGCAGTATTTCAGGATCTCCTCCGGCTGCGTGACGCCGTCGCCGATATCGATCAGGATGCAGCGGAATCCGCTTTCTCTGCGCAGCTGCTCCAGCAGGAATTCCCAGTTGCGGCTGTCCATTTCCCGCAGATCCTCCGGATCCCGGACCGGCGGGATCAGGGCCAGCGGGCCGCAGTATTCCGTCAGTTCCGCCAGATGTTCCATCGGATCTTTCTGCACGCGGGCAAAATAGAGCAGATCCGAGAGCCCGCCTCCGCCGCCCGGCAGGATCTGTTTAAGGCCCGAGAAGCGTTCCAGATTCAGCAGCAGCACCGGCGCCGTTTCCGCCAGATTCAGTCCCATCAGCAGCGCGCTGACGCTCTGTCCCGCCCCGTGCACCGGCGAATAAAAGCCGATCAGGCGGCAGGAGGACGGATCCGGGGTCACCTGCTCCGTCATTTTCCAGCTCTGCCGGATCTGGCGGATCTGCCGGTCCATGGAGCGCCAGACCGGCAGCCGGTGATCTTCCCTGCCGTCGTTCCGTTCCGAGAAGGCCAGCCAGGGAATGCCCCTCTCTTCCGCCGTCCGGGTGTCAAAGCCTTCCCGGCCGATGATCAGGGAAGCCGAAGCTTCGCAGATATACTCCTGAAACGGAGCTTCTTCCGTGAAGGTCCTGCACCGGATCCCCAGGCCGGTCCTGTGCTCCAGATAGGCGGAAAAGCGCTGCAGGAAGACCGGGTCGTCATGATATAAAACAAGCCAGATTTCAGCCATTTTTTCTCCTCTTTGCGGCCTGCGGCCGGGGCGTTTTTTTCAATTGCTCTCTTAGCGGGGTGGATCACGGCGGTGGTCAGAATCTGATTTTATTATGAAACGGCCCCGTTTTCCGGTCAAGTGAATTCCGGCGGCGGGGCGGGACTTATCGCGCCCGGCCGGAACCGGATTTCACGATTTATTCATCAAATTGTCCCGGGACATCTCTTTACCTTTCCCGGAGATTTTGATAAAATGTCATACAGTGAGGTATTGAACATGATTACAGATGTCGACATGTATTTATTCGGGCAGGGTACCCATTATGAGATTTATAAAAAGCTGGGGGCGCACCCCTGCGAAGTCGGCGGCGTAGAGGGCTTTTCGTTCGCCGTATGGGCTCCGCACGCCGTTTCCGTCTCCGTGGTCGGAGATTTCAACGGCTGGAACAACAGCCGCAACCCCATGATGCTCCTGGAAGGCTCCGGCATTTTCGCCTGCTTCATTCCGGAGGCCAAAGAAGGCCAGCTCTATAAATACGATATTCTTACCCGGAACCGCCAGCACCTGCTGAAAGCCGATCCTTACGCCTTTTCCACGGAGCTTCGGCCCGGCACCGCGTCGCGCCTGTTCAAGTCATCTTATGAATTTCACGATGACGAATGGATGGCGGCGCGCCCCGTCACGGAAGCGGAGCACCGTCAGGCCCCGCTCGCAATCTATGAGTGCCAGCTGGCCTCCTGGATGCGGCACCCCGGCGCCGATCCCGGCTTTTATTCCTATCGGAAGCTGGCTGAGCGGCTGGGCGGCTACGTGAAGTATATGGGCTACACCCACGTCGAACTGATCGGGATCGCCGAATATCCCCTGGACGCCTCCTGGGGCTATCAGGTGACCGGCTATTACTCTCCCACCGCCCGCCACGGCACGCCCGATGATTTCCGGTATTTTGTGGATGAAATGCACCGCCAGGGCATCGGTGTGATCATGGACTGGGTCCCGGCGCACTTCCCCCGCGATGCCCATGCGCTCGCGGATTTTGACGGCGAGCCGCTCTATGAATACGCGGACCCGCGCCGCGGCGAACACGCGGAGTGGGGCACAAAAGTGTTCGATCTGGGCCGCCCCCAGGTCTCCGATTTCCTGATCGCGAACGCGCTGTACTGGCTGCGTGAATTCCATATCGACGGCCTGCGCGTGGACGCCGTGGCCTCCATGCTGTACCTGGATTACGGCCGGCAGGGCGGGGAATGCGCCAGGAATATCTACGGCGGCAATGAAAACCTGGAATCCATCGAATTCTTCAAGCACCTCAACAGCATCATCCGGCAGGAATGCCCGGGCTGCTTTACCGTTGCGGAAGAAAGCACGGCCTGGCCCGGCGTTACGGCCTCTCCGGCGGACGGCGGCCTGGGCTTTACCTTCAAATGGAACATGGGCTGGATGCACGATTTCCTGGAATATATGCAGAAAGATCCCATTTTCCGCCGCTATCACCACGGAAAAATGACGCTTCCGATGACCTATTCGGGCGCGGAACACTACATTCTCGTGCTGTCCCACGATGAAGTGGTGCACATGAAGCGTTCCATGTTCGAAAAAATGCCGGGCGACGACTGGCAGAAATTTGCCTGTCTGAAAGCAGCCTATACCTTCATGACCGGCCATCCGGGCAAGAAGCTGCTGTTCATGGGCGGCGAATTCGGACAGCGCCGGGAATGGAACGAAGACCGCGAACTGGACTGGTTCCTGCTGGGAGACGAACGGAACCGGGACCTGCAGGCCTACTGCCGCAGTCTGCTGAAACTGTATCGCTCGCAGCCGGTCCTGTATCGGACGGATTTCGGCGGCGACGGCTTTGAATGGATCAATTCCTGGGATGCGGACCGCTGCATTTTCAGCTTCACCCGCTACTTGAACGACCCGGATCATGATCCGCTCGTCTTTGTCATCAATTTCGCGCCTGTCCCGCGCGACGACTATGCCGTGGGCGTTCCGTCGGCCGGCCGCTACGAACTCCTGCTGGATCAGACGCACGGCTTCTATGAAGAACCGGAAGACCGCACGGTGCTGGAATCGGAAGCCTCGGAATGCGACGGACGGCCCAACCGTCTCTCCTTCCCTCTTCCGGCCTACGGAACCGCGGTATTCCGGAAGCTGCCGCCCCGGACAGACAGATGACACGCCGACTATAAACCGGGAACAGGCAGCAAAGCAACAGGCGGGGGAACAATCCCCCGCCTGTTTCCGTATACAGGTCCGTCGCAAAAGCGGACCGCTCTATTTCATCAGCAGCGCATACAGCGTATTGCGGCTGACGGCAAAATCCTCCGCCATCGCTTTGATGGCTTCTTTTTTTGTCAGGCCGCGGTCAAGGTAGGCCTTAAGATGCTCTTCCGGAGAACGGCTTTCCCAGGAGCTGCGCTTCTCCGCATCCTTTTCTTCCGCACTTTTTCCGGCGATCACCAGTACGTACTCGCCGCGCGGCTCTTTTTCCCGATACAGCGAAACGGCTTCGTCCAGCGTCAAGGACAGCGCTTCTTCGTGGATCTTCGTCAGTTCGCGGCACAGACAGGCCGCGCGTTCTCCGCCCAGCGTCTCGCGCAGTTCCTGCAGCGTTTTCCGCAGCCGGTGCGGGGCTTCGTACAGAACGATCGTTCTGGTCTCTTCGCGCAGGGATTCCAGGACTTCTTTTCTCTCCCGGCTTTCCATCGGAAGAAAACCTTCGAAAACGAAGCGCCGGGCCGCAATGCCTGACAGGGTGAGCGCCGTGATCAGGGCGCAGGGCCCCGGCAGCGACGTCACCGGGATGCCGGCCTCCCGGGCCATGATCACCAGGACTTCCCCGGGGTCGGAAATGACGGGCGTCCCCGCATCGCTGATCAGGGCGATATTCTTCCCCTCAAGCAGCAGGCCGACCAGTTCCTCCGCCCGTTCGTATTTGTTGTGTTCATGATAGCTGATCAGCGGTTTCCGGATCCCGTAATACTCCAGAAGTCCCAGGCTGTGGCGGGTGTCCTCCGCCGCGATCAGGTCCGCTTCCTTCAGGATCCGGACCGCCCGGGCCGAAATATCTTCCCGGTTCCCGATCGGGGTCGCACAGATAAATAATGTTCCGCAGCTCATGACTTACGTCTCCTTCTCTCCGCTTCCGCAGGCCCGGCGTACTTCCTCCGTAAACTGCCCCGGTGCTTCGTAGATCACGCAGGGCGGCTCTATGACGAGGCCGTCGCGCTCCCCTTTGCGGGCTTCCAGCAGGAACAGTTCTCCGGCGCTTTCCCGCCGGGAATGGACGATTCGGAGCCGTCTGGCTTTCAGGCCGCAGCCCGGCAGCAGCGCCAGTGCTTCCGCCATGCGCCAGCAGCGGAATACCAGGAACAGGCTCCCGTTCTCCTTCAGGAGCGCCGCGCTTTCCCGCAGAACGTCCTCCAGCGTGCAGAAGATCTCATGGCGGGCCACCGCTTTGGCGGAGGACGGATTCACCAGGCCCGATCCGGATTTGAAGTACGGCGGATTGGTCACCACGGCGTCATAGCAGTTTTTTCCCAGATACGCGGAGGCATTCCGCAGGTCCGCTTCCATAACCTCCACTTCCTCCGAAAGATTGTTGAGGGCCATGTTGCGGCGCGCCAGCTGCGCCTGTTCCGGCTGGATCTCCACGGCGGTGAAGCGGCCGCCCTTGTCCCGGGCTTTCAAAAGCAGCGGAAGGATCCCGCTGCCGCAGCCCAGGTCCGCGACTTTATCCCGCGGCCCGATCTGTGCGAATTCCGCCAGCAGGACCGCGTCAATACCAAAACAGAAGGTCTTCGTATTCTGAATAATACGAAATCCCTTCCGTCCCAGGTCATCTGTCCTTTCGTGAGGATCCGGGCAGACTGTCATGATTCCACGGAACTTTTTCCGAAGGAATCTTTGCTTTCCAGCGCTTCCAGCGCACGGGCCTCCTTGATTTCCTCTTCACTGAGCTTCATGCGGCCTTTTCGGTGCGGCGGGCTGAACAGCAGCTCGCTGACCGGATATTCCGCCACATCGGAGTCTTCGCTGTCGGGATTGATCAGCACTCTGACGGTCTGGCGCAGGACGTTGACGCTCTGCACGATCCCTTTTGTGCCTTCTTCCCGCACCGTCACACGCTCTCCGACCTGCGGCAGCTGGCTGTTCAGATATTCGTACGTGGCCTGTTCGTTGTTCAGGCAGCACATCAGACGGCCGCAGATCCCCGAGATCTTGGTCGGATTGAGCGAAAGATTCTGCTCCTTGGCCATACGGATGGAGACGGTCTGGAATTCGCTCAGATAACTGTGGCAGCACAGTTCCCGGCCGCAGACGCCCACGCCGCCCAGCAGCTTGGTCTCGTCGCGCACGCCGATCTGGCGCAGCTCGATCCGGGTATGGAATACGGAAGCCAGATCCTTGACCAGTTCCCGGAAATCCACGCGGTTGTCCGCGGTAAAGTAAAACAGGATCTTGCTCCCGTCAAAGGTATATTCCACGGAGACCAGCTTCATCAGCAGCTTGTGCTTGGCAATTTTTTCCCGGCCGATCTGGAAAGCGCGGGCTTCCAGTTCGCGGTTCTTGCCGTCCTGTTCCAGATCCGCCGCGGTGGCGATCCGGTAAATGGGCTTTAAGTCGGTCTCTTCCGTTTCCGTGACAGCCAGTACTCTGCCGACTTCCAGGCCCCGCGCCGTCTCGACCAGCACGCGCATGTTGCGGCTTAATTCCAGGCCGTTCGCGGCATAATAATGATGCTTGCCGGGGTGTCTCAATCCCACACTGACCTTCTGCATCTATAATTCCTCACTTTCCGAAAGCGCGTCCCGAAATGACAGGCAGAACGAAGCGATGACGTTCTCCGCCTTGATATTCAGACGCAGCTGTTTTTTTACCTGCTGCAGGGCTTCCCACAGTTCTTTCAGACGGCGGTCCGACAGGCGGTCCGCATAGTCGAGCCAGAGTTTTTTCCGGTCCGGAAAATGCAGCCGGTCCGGCGCCCCGCCCTTGGCCGTATAGATATCCCGCAGCATTTCCCCGAAGCGGACGGCCTGCAGATCCGGCTCCAGTCCCGCCTTCTTCAGACGCGCACACACCTCCATACAGCCTGCCGCCGACATTCCGTCCAGTTCTTCCGCCGTACGGAGCAGTTCTTCGGTGCCGCCGCCGCTTCCGTCCGGCTGCGCCGCGCCTTCCGTTTCTTCCGCGGACAGACAGACCATCCGGGAAAGAAGCGTCGGAAGGAAAACGTTCCGGTTGATGCCCGCCAGCAGGATAACGCCGTAAGAGGGCGGCTCCTCCATGGTCTTGAGCATGATATTCTGGCAGACCGGCGTCAGCGTATCCGCCTCCGGGATCAGATAGATCTTGCGGGCAAAGCGGTAGGGACGGATCCCGATGTCGCTTACCAGCTGCTCCCGGATCTCCTTGGTGCTGTAAGCAGGCTTTGCCTTGGTCAGCCGGATGATATCGGGATGATTGCCGCTGTCAAACGCGCGGCAGGAGGCGCAGGTCCCGCACCCGGTCCCCTTTTCGCAGGCGATCAGGCGGGCGGCGCGGTCCATGACCTCTTCGGCCTCTCCCGGCCGGGCAGCCTCCAGATAATAGGCATGTCCGAGCTCCTGCCGGGCCAGCACCTGTCTCAGATAGGCTTCCGCGCGTGTCATGCCAGGGCCTCTCTGACCGCTTCCTCCAGTTCTTTCAGACAGGTATCGAAATCATCATTCCGGTAGAAGCGGGGGAAGGCGCAGGCTGCGATCTTCTCCGCAGAGAAATCCTGTTCGTCCGCCAGGAAGCGGCGGCACATTTCCGCGTATTTCGGCTGCGCCTGCAGGCGTTCGCGGGCAAGGGCCCGGGCAAGGCGCTCGCCTTTGTCCACTTCGATATAGAGGGGGACGACTCTGTCCGTGCCGAAATAATCCCGCGTCTTCCGATAGGATTCCAGCGTGCCCGTCATCAGATAGGAGGCGGCGGACAGATCCATGCGGCCGTCGTCCACCGTCGCATAGATCCACGGACCGTATACAGTCTGATACACGCGGGATTCGATGACTTTTCCGGACTTTTCCAGAGCGGAAAACTGTTCTGCGCTGATGAACCGGTATTCTTT
>CADBQE010000121.1 GCA_902796695.1 uncultured Lachnospiraceae bacterium | reverse complement strand
TGCTGAAGGTGAAGAAACCCAAGAGAACCAGCTGCTGCCTGCTGGTGGACAAGGAAGAAATCGGCTCCGTGGGGGCCACGGGCATGCACAGCCTTTTCTTTGAAAACACAGTGGCGGAAATTATGGCTCTGATGGGCGAAAAGTCTGACCTGGCCCTGCGCCGGGCTCTGGCCAACTCCCGCATGCTGTCCTCCGACGTCAGCGCCGCGTACGATCCCAATTACCCCGGCGTGAACGAGAAGAAGAACACGGCCTATATGGGCCGCGGCCTGGTTTTCAACAAGTACACGGGTTCCCGCGGCAAGGGCGGCTCCAATGACTGCTCCGCCGAATACATGGCCTATGTGCGCCGCGTGATGGATGAAGCCGGTGTGTACTGGCAGACGGCCGAGCTGGGCAAAGTGGATGAAGGCGGCGGCGGCACCATCGCCTACATCGCCGGCAACTACGCCATGAACGTAGTGGACGCGGGCATTGCCGTCCTCAGCATGCACGCTCCGTGGGAACTGGCCAGCAAAGCGGATATCTTCGAAGCCGTCAAGGGCTACGAGGCCTTCCTGCAGGCGGAATAAACCGTGAGACAACGCAAAGAACGGGGCGGCTGCGGCCGCCTCGTTTTGTATTATACACCGCTCCTTCCTGCCGGGATGCGCGAACGGTGGACATTAGCGGCGAAAAGTAGTATGATCGGGCTCGGAAAGGAATCAATACTGTTATGGAACCTGTTCTGCAGACATTTGAACTGACGAAACGATTCGGAAGCAAGACGGCCGTGGATCATGTGAGCATGCAGATCAACCGCGGGGATATTTACGGGTTTATCGGCCGCAACGGCGCCGGCAAGACGACGCTGATGCGGATGGTGCTTTCGCAGGCGCTGCCGTCGGAAGGACGCTATGAACTTTTCGGGCAGAAGCCCGTGCCGGAACTGCAGCAGCGGATCGGTTCGCTGGTGGAGACTCCGGGGCTGTACAGCAACTGCTCCGCCAAGGAGAACCTGCTGCGCTTCGGCATTCTGGCGGGCGCGGAAGCACGGGAAGCGGATGAAGTCCTGGACATGGTGGGCCTGGCCGGAACCGGCAGCAAGAGCGCCGGTCATTTTTCTCTGGGCATGAAGCAGCGTCTGGGCATCGGCATCGCCCTGATGGGGCATCCGGATTTTATTGTACTGGACGAACCGGTGAGCGGACTGGATCCCGCCGGCATCCAGGAAGTGCGCAATCTGATCCTGCGCCTGAACCGGGAACAGAATATCACGTTCCTGATCTCGAGCCATCTGCTGGATGAGCTGGGCAAGATCGCCACGCGCTTCGGGATCATCAACGGCGGCCGTCTGGCGGAGGAACTGACCGTGGGCGAGCTGCAGGAGCGCTGCGGCGGGAAGATGCGCTTTGTTGTGAATGATCCGGAAAAAGCCATGGAAGTCCTGCGTGAGACCATGGACCCTTCCCACGTGGAGCAGCGCGATTACGCGATCCTGGTGCAGGAAGGAACGGACGCGGCGGCTGTCATCAACCGCAGGCTGGTCGAGGCCGGAGTGGACGTGAGCTCCATTGCCCGGGAATCCGGAAGCTGGGAAGACTATTTCATTGAAAGGATGGGACGCTGAGATGGGAAGACTGCTGCGTTTTGAATTTCGAAAACTGTTCCGTCAGCCCAGCCTGTATATCTGTCTGGCGGTAACGGCCCTGCTGACCTTTCTGTCTGTCTATGCGCTGTACTCCGTATCGCAGGCGGTGATGGAGGACTTTTCCTCCGTACAGGGCATGTCTCCCTCCGAGATCGCCATGCTGGCCGGCTTTTCGGAGACGAGCGGCCGGGGGCAGATGCTGAAAGCGCTTTCCTCGGACAACGTGACGCTGCTGCTGGGGATCTTCACGGCGCTGTTTATCTGCTCGGATTACAGTATGCGGACCGCGAAAAACATCATCGGGCGGGGCTACACCCGCACGGGCTGGCTGACCGCCAAACTGGCGGCGGTGGGCTGCGGCTGCCTGCTGTTCTGTGCAGCAGCCATGGTCGTATCCTATATCTCCGGAACCGCGTTCTGGAAATCGGGAGAGGTCCAGAGCCGTGATTTTGTGCTGCTCCTGGTCCAGCTGCTCGTCATATTCGGCTATGCGGCGCTGTTTGTCTTCTGGAGCGTCCTGCTGCGCAGCAGCGGCGGCGCGATCGCCCTGAATCTCGTGATCCCGCTGATGCTGGGCCTGATCCTGACGATCCTGGATTATCTGATCTTCAAAGATACGGAGACCCTGTCCCGCTACTGGCTCGCGCACGCTATGCTCAAAGCCTCGAATATCCTGGCAGACGGCAAGGACCTGTGGCATGCGGCTCTGCTGGGCGCAGCCTATACGGCGGTCTTTACGGGCCTGAGCTATCTCGTGGTCAGCAGAAGAGACGTATAAATCAAACCGGACTGCCCCTCACAGGGGCAGTCCTTTTTTTTGTTGACATGTGACAGGGGGACGGTTCCTTTGTCACCTTTTCCGTCGTTGGTGATGACAGGAGATACGTTCCCGTGTCATCTATTTCCGCCAGCGGCCGGACAGGTAGTAAGTTCCGCCGATGATAAAAGGCATGAAGCCGGCCAGCGAATCACCTAGCCAGAAGCCGCGGCAGGAAAGGCCAAGGGAGAAGCCCAGCAGGGCGGCCAGCCCGATGCGGGCAAAGACGCCGTCGATAATCGCAATGGCCAGATTCAGGCCAGGCCGGCCGGATCCGTTGATCAGGGAGAACGCGGCGCTGCGGGTCGCGGAGCCGAAAAAGTTCAGAATGATGGGAAGCGTCAGCACTCCGGCCAGGGCCAGCACTTCCGCGTCGTCCGTAAACAGGCCGTACACAAAATCGGGGGCCAGCAGCATCAGAGCGGAAGCCAGAGAAGCGAAAGCCAGGCCGAAGCAGAGCACGGTGAGCAGAATGTGAGTCACCCGCTTATAGCGGGCCGCGCCCAGATTCTGTCCGACCATGGAGCTGCCCGCGGTGGTGAAGGACTGGGAGATGACGGCGCTCATCGTGTTGACTTTATTGAACACGCCGGCCAGTGCGGAATAGGAGACACCGAAAATATTGATCCAGGCCATCAGCACGATCTTGGAAAGACTGATGGCGGCGGCCTGGATCGCCATGGGGATGCCCAGCGAAACGAGGCGGCCGAACGCCGCCTTCTCTACGCGGAAACTGGCGGGCTTGAAATCAAATCCGAAACTGTCGCGCCGGCGGAACAGGTAGACCAGCGCGGCGATGAAGCTCGTTCCCTGGCCGATCACCGTGGCCAGGGCGGCGCCGAACACCTCCATCCCCAGATATTTCACGAAAAGCACGTCCAGGATCATATTCAGCACGGCGGCGACGGCAATGAACACGAAAGGCCGCCGGGAATCCCCCATGCCGCGCAGGATCGCGCTGACCACGTTGTAGCCGTAGATAAAGACCAGGCCAAAGATGCAGGTCACCGTATAATCCAGACTGTAGGCGAGCGATTCCGGCGGGGTGTTCAGCCAGCGGAGGATGTGATGGCGCAGCATAAAGCAGACCGCGCCGATCACGAGCGCGGCGCTTAGGAGAAAACTGAACAGGGCGCCGATCGTCTTTCGAATCTCGTCCTGCCGGCCGGCACCCACCGCGCGCGCGATGATCACCTGCCCCGCGGAAGAAAAGCCCATCGCGACAAAGGTCAGGAGATGCAGAATATCGCCGCCGATAGAGACCGCGCTCATGCCGGCGCCGCCGATATAGCGCCCCACGACCATCAGGTCCACCAGATTGTAGACCGCCTGCAGGGCATTGGACAGAAATAAGGGGAACGCGAACCGGACCAGCTGCGGCATCACGGGGCCGTCGGTCAGATCGCGGATCATACTTTTGCCGGACATGGCATTTCCTCCGGATTTGATGTTTCCATTATAGCGGACCGGCCCGGAAAAAGCCAGTCTTCGGAACGAAACTGACGGAGTTTTCCCCCGCCGGCCGAACATTTCCTTGATTATTCTTCCGGGAATTGCTATACTGACCATCTGTCCGGAGGAAATTATGACATCATTGAAACATAAATATTTCGGCGATAAACAGTTTTATAAGCGGATCTTTTCGGTGATGCTTCCCGTCATGGTCCAGAATGCCATAACCAATTTTGTCGGCATGCTGGACAACCTGATGGTGGGCCGCCTGGGCACGGCGGAAATGACGGCGGTCTCCGTGGCGAATCTGCTGGTTTTTGTATACAATCTGGCCGTTTTCGGCGCGGTCTCCGGCGCGGGGATCTTCA
>CADBQE010000120.1 GCA_902796695.1 uncultured Lachnospiraceae bacterium | reverse complement strand
GAGGTCTACTCCAACACCGGCGGCCAGAGCAGCAAGGCCACCCCGCTCGGCGCGGTCGCGCAGTTCCAGGCGTCCGGCAAGAAGACCGGCAAGAAGGAGCTGGGCAAAATGATGATGAGCTACGGCAACTGCTATGTAGCCTCCGTCGCCATGGGCGCCGACATGAACCAGCTGATGAAGGCCATTACCGAAGCGGAAGCCTTCCCGGGCCCGTCCCTGATCGTCGCCTATGCACCGTGCATCAACCACGGCATCAAGGCCGGCATGAACGCCGTCCAGGCGGAAATGAAGCGGGCCGTGGAGGCCGGCTACTGGCCGCTGTACCGCTTCGATCCGTCCAAGCCGGACCACAAATTCACGCTGGATGCCAAGGCCCCGAGCCTGAACTATCAGGAATTCTTAAACGGCGAAACCCGCTACGCCTCCCTGCACCTGACCTTCCCCGAGAACGCGCGCACGCTGTTCGCGCAGGCCGAGGAAGATGCGAAGGACCGCTACGAGGCTTATAAGACCATGGCCGACCAGGGCCTGTAACCGACCCCTGCCGGCATATCGATTTTCCGGCACACCGGTGTCTGCCGGCACAGCCCGCCGAGTAATGCGCGACAACAGCAGTTTTTTTAAACGAGAGGAACTCTTATGGACACACTCACCAGAATCGTTGTCACCATCAACAGCTATCTATCCGATTATGTCCTGCTCATCCTGCTGCTGGGACTCGGCCTGTGGTTTTCCTTCAAAACAGGCTTCGTCCAGATCCGGTGCTTTAAAGAAGGCATGAAACGCTTCTTCGGCGAGCTGTCCCTGCGGGGCGGCGCTCAGAAGAGCGGCATGACATCCTTCCAGGCCCTGGCAGCCGCGATCGCGGCGCAGGTCGGCACCGGCAATATCGTCGGCGCGTCCGGCGCCATCCTGACCGGCGGCCCCGGCGCCATCTTCTGGATGTGGATCATCGCCTTTTTCGGCATGGCGACCATCTACGCGGAAGCGGTGCTGGCGCAGAAGACCCGCATCAAAAGCAAGAGCGGCGAAGTGCTGGGCGGCCCGGTGTATTACATCACCACCGCTTTTAAGGGCGGCTTCGGCAAATTCCTGGCCGGATTCTTTGCCGTCGCGATCATTCTGGCCCTGGGCTTTTTCGGCTGCATGGTGCAGGCCAATTCCATCGGCTCCACCTTCGAATCCGCCTTCGGCGTGCCCTCCTGGATCATCGGCATCGTGCTGGTCCTGATCTGCGGCTTTATCTTCCTGGGCGGCACCAGACGGCTCGCGCTGGTCGTGGAAAAGCTGGTCCCCATCATGGCGGCGGTGTTCCTGCTCGGCGGCCTGATCGTCCTGATCATGAATATCGGAAAGCTGCCCGCCGGCATCGGCCTGATCTTCAAGTATGCGTTTACGCCGCAGGCGATCATCGGCGGCACGTTCGGCGCGGCCATCAAGGCTGCCGTTACGCAGGGGGCCAAGCGCGGCCTGTTCTCCAATGAGGCGGGCATGGGCTCCACGCCCCACGCGCACGCGCAGGCCAACGTGGAGAATCCCCACCAGCAGGGCACTGTGGCCATGATCGGCGTATTCATCGACACGTTCGTCGTGCTGACCTTAAACGCCCTGGTCATCATCACCACGCTGTACACGCCCGGCGGCATTCTGGCGGACGGCAGCATCCCGGACACCATCGGCAAGACCAACCTGGCCCAGACCGCGTTCGGCACCGCCTTCGGCTCCGGCCTCGGCTCCGCGTTCGTGGCGATCTGCCTCTTCTGCTTCGCCTTCTCCACCATTCTGGGCTGGAACATGTTCGGCAAGATCAACATGATCTACCTGTTCGGCGAAAAGAGCACCCTGATCTACACGGCCGTCGCCCTGGTCTTCATTTTCCTGGGCACCGTCGCCTCCAGCGACCTGGTCTGGGAGCTGTCCGATATGTTCAACCAGCTGATGGTGCTGCCAAACGCAGTCGCACTGTTCGCCATGACCGGCGCGGTCGGCCTGATCTTCCGCACGTACGCGAAGAAGAAAAAAACGCTGTGACGGGAGACCGTCTCAAAAACCGGGTGGGCTGCAAAGCCCGCCCTTTTTGTCACCGCAGACAGAATAGCCGGCATGATTTTGCTGCAGGCGCCGTAGACAGGGCCATCTGTTTCGGTGATAATGGATCTGAACAGGGCGAGACGCTTATCTGAATCAGATCTTTGGAAAGAGAGGTACTTTCTATGCTGAAAAAATCTGTCCGGGCCGTCGCTTTCTGTCTGCTGGCGGCGGTCGTGCTGAGCGGATGTTCCCAGAGTCCCAAGGTCCCGTCCGGGGGCGCTTCCGAAACAGCGGCGACGGCCGCGACGGCTGGACCGGTGACCGAGCCGGCCACGACTGAGCCCGCCGTCACCGAGCCTTCGGCCGAGCCCGTCACCGAACCCCCGGCCGAGCCCGTCACCGAGCAGCCCGAACCCGCCACGGAAGATCCCGAGCCGGTCCGCTACGACGAAGCCTCCCGCACCTATCTGGTCACCGGCGCGGACGGCTATGAAAGCCTTATCTTCCCTGCGGCGGAAAACGCCGGCCTGCTTCAGGCGGATGACGACGAATTCACGGTCATCGCCGAATTGAACCTGCTGCGGAGAAACGGCATCGGGATCCCCGACGGCCTGCCCGCCTTCCTCGCCCGCTGTGACAGCAGCCTCGCCTTCCTCCGCGCGTACCTGCGGGAGAACCTGGACGGCGCTTATCCGGAAGCGGCGGACCTCCCCGTCAAATGGCAGTTCCGAAGCAGCGTGCAGGAAGGGATCAAAAAGAGCAGCGCGCTCATTACCCTGAACAGCCGGAGAGACCTGATGCACCGGGAGTTCTACTATCTGACCGCGGTCATGGAAAAAGGGAACATCGGCTGGGAGCAGCTGGGCTACGCCTGGTACGTCAGTTCCATCCTTGATCCTTACAGCGAACTGCAGCGGATCGCGGTCTGGGATCCCGCTTCCGATGAGTTCTACGCCCCGCTCCTTAGAAGTGCCGGTCTGGATTCCGGGACCCTCTCCCCCGCGCAGTTCCGCACGTTTTACGACGCGGTCGCCCGGTACTGCTTCGAGCATGGCCTTGACCACTGGGGGGCTATCTGCGAAAGCAGCCCCGTCACCGCCGAGCCCGTTTACAGCCGTGTGGGCTCCAACAGGACCAACTCCGGCGACGACGAGCTGAGCGCCTTCATGGCCGCCTCCTTCGTCGCCTGGCTGGACGAACAGCACGGCTCCGCCCCGCTGTCCCGCTTCGTGTTCGGACTGAACTCGTTTGAAGAAGCCTTCGGCACAGACTACGACACCGCCTTCGCGGCCTGGAAAGCACAGCTCATCGAACAGTATCCGCTGCCGTAACAGCATCCCGGCCCGCTGGCAGTCTGACAGGGGGACGGTTCCTTTGTCAGAAAAGAACCGTCCCCCTGTCACGTCCAAGGGAAACGCGGCTGATCAGTGCCAGTAAGTCAGTCTGGTCCCGATGCCTTCCTGCAGTGCTTTTTTATAGCAGCGTGTGGTGACCGCCAGGTCCAGGATCCCGGTTCCTACCGCGTTGAAGTAGATGATCTCCTCATCGTTTTCCCGGCCCGTTTTGGTTCCCAGAAGGATTTCGCCCAGCTGTGCGTGAATGTCCGCGACGCTGATTTCTCCCTCGTGGGCCATGATGGCTACGGTGGAGATCAGGCGGTGCTTGATCGTTTCCCAGTTGTCCACGACGATTTTCGACGCCTTGCGGACGCAGTCCTTCGTGACCTCGTAATCTGCCATATTCATCAGCAGGCTGCCTTTCTTCAGCCAGCCAGAATGGATAAACGGCTCATTGGCCAGCGTCACGCATACCGTGATATCGCTCTCGCGGACGGCGGCCTCCGGATCCGACACCGGAACGAACTCCACGTCCGAATATTTGACCCGGCCTTCCTCCGCAAATTTTTCGGCGCTTTCCGGGCGGATATCGTAGACATAGACCTTTTCCAGGGACGGGCGCACGATCATCGCCGCCTCCAGCTGCGTGCGTCCCTGCGCACCGGCTCCGCAGACCGTCAGTACGGAGGCATCTTCCCGGCTCAGCAGCTCCATGGCAACGCCGCCGGAGGCACCGGTGCGCTTGGCGGAAACGGCCGTCCCGTCCGCAATGCAGACCGGAAGCTTGGTGTCACAGTCGTTGAGGATCATGGTCACGCTTGCGCGAGGCAGTCCCTTTTTGTAGTTCATGGGCCCGCTGCCGATCCATTTGATGCCGGCCATCTGATACTCGCCCCCGATCATCCCGGGCATGGCATTGATCCGGCCGTACACATTCTCATCCTCCGGGGTCTTGCCCCAGCGCATCGCCAGCTTGCCGGGCAGCAGCACGTCTCCCTCTTCCGTCAGAACATAAGCCCGCTTCACATCATGGATCACCGCGTTCATATCCGTGGCGCCGAGTTTTTCCATATCTTCGTCATTCAGATATAAAATTTCGACATTCATTGTCTTGTCCTTTCAAATATTTTTGCTTCCGGAGGCTCAGATGCCGCTCCCCCGTTCCCCGGTTTCGAAGAACCGCACGATCTCCTCCCGGGTCATGCTGTCGATCCCCAGCCTTTCGGCACTGCGGCCTTCGCGGCGGAAATCCCGTCGGAAAAGGGCGGATGCCAGCTGAATCACCGCATCCATGTTCGGGACCGGTACGCCCGCGAGATGTCCCAGCTCCGAGATGGGAACCAGACTCATCGGCACATCCTCCGTTATGTAGCGGGCGTCCAGGCTGTGCGGCCCCCGGATCTCCGCGTACGCTTCATTGTTCTGGATCAGTTCATACAGATCCGCTCCGTTAGTATCGTAAGATTGTCTGAGCCACTCTTCCGCGCTGAGCACCGGTGTCCCGTAGGCCTTCGCCACCGCCAGCCGTTCCGCGTCGATCAGCCCGCAATGGCGCAGCCGCCGTTTCCGGCGCCTATCACGGCAATCGTTTCGTGCTTCATCGCCGCCTCCTTTTACGGTCCGGCCTTTTCCCGGAGCGCTTTCGTTGCCTCCTCGTCCACGGTCCGCCGCGCTTTGTCTACCACGACGCCGTACAGTTTCCGGGCATTCTCCACGCTGACTTTTTCATTGATCACGTCATCCAGAACGGCCTCGATGCGGCGTCGGAACGGATCGCCGTAACCGCCGGACCCCGGCGTCTGCGCGCTCATGATATCGCCTTCCTTCAGCTGGATCTCCGAGGATTTGGCCGAAGGCAGCACCCGTTCCGCGGGCGTATCCGGATTGATCACGAACCGGCCCGTGGCGCCGTCTTTGCCGCCCTCCAGGCCCCACGGAGCCACTTTCTGGCGGTCGCCGTGGGATCCGAACACGGTATCCTGCAGGATCCGGTAATCCCGCCGATACCCCAGGCCGCCCCGGAACTCACCGGCGCCGCCGGAATCGTTGCGGATCTCATAGCGGTCCACCATGATGGGATATTCCGCTTCCATGCATTCGATCGGCAGGTTGGAGGAGTTGGTGATGTGTACGTGGACGCCGTCCAGTCCATCTTTGTTGTAGCGGGCGCCGAATCCGCCCCCCAGGGATTCCGGATAAACGAAGAACCGGTCATTCTTTACGTCATTGCCGGAAAACACGACTGTCGTCACGGCGCTGTTGCAGCCGGCCATGACCTGTCTGGGAACGATCTGCGCCATGGCGCCGAACACTACGTCGGCCACGCGCTGGCAGGCATCCGTCCGCGCGCCGCAGGCGCCGGGCACCTTCGGATTGACCAGCGTGCCGGCCGGGGCATAGACCTCGATCGCCCGGTAAAAGCCGCCGTTCGGAGGCAGGTGCGGGTCCACGATTGCCTTCATGGAATAGAACACCGTTGCTTTCAGCGCATTCTCCACCACGTTCACCGCGCCCTTGACCTGCGGGGCCGTTCCCGTAAAGTCCAGGTAAACGCTGTCGTCCCGGACTGTCAGTTTCAGATGGATCGGCACGTGCCTGCCGATATCGATCCCGTCGTCGTCCATATAGTCTTCAAATTCATAGAGGCCGTTCGGGATGGCACGGATCCCGGCCCGCATCTTCCGCTCCCCGTAGTCCAGCAGTTCTTCCATGCCGGAAAGCACGACGTCCCGGCCGTATTTATTGATAATATCCACCGTACGCTCCGCGCCGATGGTGTTCGCCGCCACCTGCGCCATGATATCGCCGGTTCTTTCAAAGGCAGTGCGGCAGTTCAGCTTGATGATATCCATGATATCCCCGATCAGCTTCCCTTCCCGCATGATGTACGTAGGCGGGATCCGCAGTCCTTCCTGGAAAATACTGGTGCTGTCGCCGGACATGCTGCCCGGCACCCGGCCGCCCACGTCGCTGTGATGCGCGATATTCGCCACGTAGGCCACGATCTCCCCGTCGTGGAAGATCGGCGCCGCCAGCGTGATATCCGGCAGGTGGGTGCCGCCGCCGTTGTACGGATCGTTGGCGACAAACATGTCCCCGGGACGGATCTCGGAAATGTCGTACTTTTTCGTGATTTCCTTCACGATCCCCAGCATGGAGCCCAGATGCACCGGAATATGCTCCGCCTGGGCAATGGTCTCGCCCTTGGCGTTGAAAATGGCGCAGGAGCAGTCTTTCCTCTCCTTGATATTCGTGGAATAGGCTGTCCGGACCAGGATTCCGCCCATTTCCTCCGCAATGGACATAAACGCATTGCTCAACACTTCGACCGTGATCGGATCGACCTTTATCCGGTTATACATGTGTATGATCCCCCTTTCTCTCAGTCTTCGTAGCTGATCATCAGATTCAGATAATTGTCGACAACAGCGGTATGTCCCGGAGGCACCACGATCGTGGAAGACATCTCCTCAATGATCGCCGGCCCCGTCACCACGTTCCCGGCCTTCAGCAGATCCCGGTCATAGATTTCCGTAGGCGTAAATCCCTTCACTTCTTCAAAGTAAACGTCTCTCTTTCCCTTGACCGCAGCGGAGGGATCCTCGCCTTCCCGCTGATGCTCCACCAGTTCGATCGTCTGCACGCGGCCGATGGCCGTCGCGCGGTAGTTCACGATCTGGACCAGCGCGCCTTCATTGCAGTAGCCGTATTCCCGCTTATGCGCCTGATGGAACAGCTTCGCGATCTCTTCCAGGTTATCTTCCGTGATCGTTTCGTAGGGGATATTCACGCTCAGCTCAAAGTTCTGGCCGTAGTAGCGCATATCCGCATGACGGATGATCACCTTGCGGTCTGCCGGGATCTTCTCCTCGTTCAGCCAGGCGTCGCCCTTGTCCGTCAGTTCCTTGAAGTTTGCATTCATGCGGTCAATGTTTTCCGACACGAAATTGGAGATGCTCGTCTTCACGTAGTCGGAGCGGATGTCGGACACCAGCAGTCCCACTGCGCACAGAATGCCGGGGTTGCTGGGGATCAGGACCTTGTGCACGCCCATGTCCTTGGCCACATTGACCGCGTGGAGCGCGCCTGCTCCGCCGAAGGCCATCAGAACAAATTCCCGGGGATCGTAGCCGCGTTCCACGGAGACCACGCGGATCGCCCGCGCCATGTTCGAGTTCACCACCGTCACGATTCCCCGCGCCGCGTCCAGCACACTCATTCCCAGCGGCTTCGCCAGTTTTTCCTCAATGGCTTTCCGGGCGCCTTCCTCATCGATCTTCATGCGGCCGCCCAGAATCACTTCGGGGTTCAGCCGGTGGAGCACCACGTTGGCATCCGTGACCGTGGGAAGTGTGCCGCCCCGCATATAGGAGACCGGGCCGGGCACGGCGCCCGCGCTTTCCGGGCCGACCTTCATCATGCCGCCGTTGTCGATCCAGGCGATCGAGCCGCCGCCCGCGCCCACGGCCGTCACGTCCGTCATGGGGACCTTGACCGGGAACTCGGCGATGGCCTTGGCCGTGGTCAGGCGCGGCGTATTGTTTTCAATCAGGGAAACGTCCGTGCTGGTGCCGCCCATATCAAAGGTGATCAAATTTTTGATCCCGATCAGTTTTGCGATATAGTTGGCACCGGAAACGCCGGCCGCCGGGCCGGACAGGGCCGTGCGGATCGGGTTGTCAAATGTTGTTTCAATACTCATCAGACCGCCGTTCGACTGGTTGATATAGGGCGTGAGCTCCATCCCCATATCCTTGACCCGCTGTTTGAAGAGCCGGGCATAGATGCCGACCTTCGGGCCGATATAGCTGTTCAGCGCGGTGGTGGTCATGCGTTCATATTCCCGGATCTCCGGCAGCACTTCGCTGGAGATGGAAACATACGCGCCGGGGTCTTTCGCCAGAATGATCTCCTTGATTTTTTTCTCATGGACCGGGTTGATATAGGAATGCAGCAGGCAGACGGCGTAGGCTTCCACATTCTCTGCTTTCAGTTCATCCACCAGTTTTTCTACTTCCGCCGTATCCAGTTCCCGGAAGATGCTTCCGTCCGCCATGATCCGTTCATCCACTTCCCGGCGCATATTCCGGTAAATGATCGGCACCGGCTTCTCTACCTGCACGTCATACAGGGACGCGCGCGTCTGCCGGGCCAGTTCGATCAGATCCCGGAAGCCCTTTGTCGTAATGATGGCCGTTTTGGCCCCTTTGCGCTCCAGCGTGGCATTCGTGGCAACGGTCGTCCCGTGCACCATCGCGGAGACCGCGGCCGGGGATACGTCATACAGATCCAGGATGTCCCTGACGCCTTTCCCTATCGCTTCCGAAGGATCCGCCGGCGTAGAGGGGAGCTTGTACACAAAGACCTCTCCCGTATCCTGATCAAACATGCATACATCGGTAAAAGTGCCTCCTACGTCAACACCAATTTTGTAGCTCATCCTTTCTCACCTCACTTTTTATTGATCCGCAGCCGCCAGCGGTCTGTTGTTCTTTTTGTACATCTTCAGGAAAACGATCATGGCTGCGAAAATGGCGATCCCGATCACGTCGAAGATCTTATTCTGCAGGAACATGAAAACCGAGCAGGCCAGGAACACCAGTCTTTCCGGCACATTCAGGCTTCTCAGCATATATCCCTGCACCGTTGCGGTCATGGCAAAGCACATGATGATGCCGCAGGCCAGCGCCCACAGGATCTCCAGGATGCTTCCCTGCATCAGGAACGCGTTATTGTAAACAAACATATACGGGACGAAGAAGGATACGATGGCAAGCCCGCAGCCCTTGGCTGCCGTCGGTATCGCTTTCGATCCGGCGATGCCGGCCCCCGTATAGGCCGCCAGTGCCACCGGCGGAGTAATGCCGGACAGGCAGGCAAAGTAGAAGATAAACATGTGAGCCGCCAGCGGGGCGATCCCCATGGTCGTCAGAACCGGTGCCAGCACATTGGCGCACAGGATATACGACACGGTCGTGGGAAGGCCCATGCCGAACAGGATCGCCGTCAGCATGCTCAGGATCAGCGCCGGCAGAATATTGCCCTGCGAGAAGCTGATGATCACGCTGGAGAGCTTCAGCCCCAGTCCCGTCAGGCCGATGCAGCCAATCACGATGCCGGCGCAGGCGCACGCAATAGCCGTGGAGGCCGCGCCTCTGGCGGAGGCGATCAGCGTCTCAAAGATGCTCTTGACGCTCATCCGTGTTTCTTTTTTGAACATGCAGACCACGATGCAGGCGATCATGGAGAAGAAGGCGGATTTGATGGCCGAGTAGCCCACCAGCACCAGCAGGATGATGAGGAGCACCAGCGGGGCAAACAGCAGCCAGTCCTTCTTCAGGACTTCTTTTAACTGCGGCAGTTCATCCTTGTTGAGCCCGTTCAGCCCGTTCTTGGCCGCGATGGCATCGATGGAGATCCAGATCGTGAAAAAGTACATCAGGGCGGGGATCACCGCCGCCAGTGCGACCTCGGAATATTTCATGCCCAGATATTCGGCCATCAGGAAGGCGCCGGCCGCCATGACCGGCGGCATGATCTGGCCTCCGATGGAGGCGGCGGAAACGGAAGCGGCCGCCAGCGTTTTGTCGTAATTCATCTTGAGCATCAGCGGAATGATGATGGCTCCGCAGGCCGCCACCGCCGCCACCGCGCTGCCGGATATAGTCCCGAACAAGGCGCAGGCAATGACCGCCACCTTCGCGGGACCGCCGCGGGCAGCACCGGCCACGGAAGACGACAGATCAAAGAAAGCGGAGGCGGCACCTGTTTTCTCCAGGAACGCCGCGAAAATAATAAACATCACCACGAAGGTGGCTGCCGTATCCAGCGCCGTTCCGAACAGGCCGTCATAGGTATACAGTGTGGTGATGATCCGCTTGACGTCATATCCCTGATGCCCCAGCATCCCGGGAATATGCTGCCCGAAGAAAGCGTACAGAATGAAGACCACACCGATGATCGGCAGGGCCAGTCCGTTGGTCCGTCTGGTCGCTTCCAGGACGCAGAAAATCGCCAGGAAGCCCATCACGATGTCCAGCGTGGACGTAAAGATCCCGCTCTTGTAGTAAATATCCTCCAGATTGAAATATGAATAGATCATACTGGCAGCGGAAGCCGCGATCAGCAGGATATTGATACAGTTGTTCAGGATGATTTTTCCTTTGCTCAGCGTCTCCGCCTCCGTCTTCGCTTTTTTGAAGACCGGGTTGATCAGAAACACCAGCAGCAGGATCATCAGCAGATGGGTGCTCCGGAAAGCCATGGCCGGTCTGGGGTAGAAATTCAGAACGATAATTGTATACAGGCTGAAAAACACCCCGATGACCGCTATGATTTTATTGCTGATTTTTTTAGCAGTTTCGCCTGTCATTTTGATTCCTCGCATTCTTTAAGAAAGGGTATGCGTTTTTTTCACATACCCTGTTATCCGACTCTCCTGCCGGCGTGTTTACTTGTTAAATTCGGCAGGGATCAGTTCCGCGGGGACCTCAATGCCAGCCTCCTTAAAGTACCGGACGGCACCGGCATGATAAGGGATCGTAGAATAGCCGATGTTTTTCAGATCCATCTCTTCGCCGAACTGCGCAAAGATGCTCTTGATCAGATCCTGGTTCTCATAGCAGGATTTCACGACCTGATAAACCAGTTCTTCATCCACTTTGGAATTGCTGATGACCATGTTGTACAGGCCGACGCCCAGCTGGTCTTCCGGCAGGCACTTGTAGTAGCCGCCCGGAATAGTCAGCCATACATACTGCGGGTAAGCCGCTTTGAAGGCATCCCATTTGTCTTCGGGAATTCCGAAGATCTTCAGCTCGTTGGTGGCTTCCAGCTCACTGACCGCGGAAGCGGGATGCGCCAGGGAGAACGCCTTGATGGTTCCGTCCCCCAGAGCTCGGGAGGCGTCGCTGTTGGGCAGGTTCTGCATGTCGACCTTGATTCCGCAGACTTCCAGCACACGGTCCGTCAGGATCTGGTTGGAGCTGCCCACGGGGCCGCCGGACCAGGCTTTGCCTGCCAGATCATAAATGCTGTTGAATCCGGAACTGGCCAGCGTGATGAACATGTAAATGCCGCCCCAGCCCGGCATGACCGCACGGATATCGGGGCAGGCTTTTTCTCCCGTGAAGTCTGCGATCCCGTTGTAGGCTTCATACATGACTTCGGTTGCGCACATGGCCATTTCTACGTTTCCGGCCTGCGTGAGCATGGCATTGGCGGCGGAAGCTCCCGTGACTTCTACCGTAGCTTCATATCCTTCCAGTTTGGAGTTTACGACGGTCGAGATAGCCGAAGCACCGTTGTAAAAGCCCCCGCCCACGGACGAAGCGCCGATCGAAAACTTTTTCGTGCCCGCCGCCGCTCCGCCTGTCGTGGCTGCCGACGGACTTGCGCTGCCGCCGCCGCAGCCGGCCGTTGCCGTCAGAAGCACTACCAGTGCCAGTGATAATGCCAATAACTTCTTCATCTTTCTGTCCTCCTTTGCAAATTTGTGTGCGGTGATGATCCTCATCACCGTTTCCCGTTCATTCCTCACAATTTTTCTTTATCACAGAATCCCGGAAAAGGAAAATATCAATTCCGTACCAACAGATATAACCTTGGCGGCATATCTTCTCTCACGGCCGGAACGTCGTCCGCCGAAAAACTGCATGTTTTCACGGCCTAAATCGCCAGAATTCCGCGCTGATTGGGGCAGATCGGTCAGCAGAATAGAATTACCGGACTTTTCTGATATAACTTTATGGGAATTATCGTAAAAAGTTCCCCCTTTTGTTTCCAAAACAGCCTTCTGTTCCGCATTCCGGGCCCGATTGCAGATACTGCTTTTAATGTTTGTATGTTTTTATCAGCGATTCTTAATATTCTAATATATCTGGAATCAGCGTCCTTGGAATGTTCACAGCTCCTCAGGTATGCTATAATATGAGAGAAATTTTGAAGAGGCCGGACCGGCCGCCGAAGAGCAGAAACAAAAGAGGAGTTCCTCCATGGATTTTTTTAAAAATAAATACGGATTCTTTGTGGAGATCGCCGAACAGGGAAGCATCACCAAAGCCGCGGAAAAGCTGCATATCTCCCAGCCTGCCCTCAGCAAATACCTGCAGCGTCTGGAGCAGTCTCTCGGGGGAATGCTGTTCGACCGCTCCGTCCTGCCCATTAAGCTGACCAGGCTGGGCGAGATCTTTCTGCGCTATGCCATGCAGTCCATCAATCAGGAGAAACTGTGCAGCGACCAGATCAGCGACCTGCGGAACAATGAATACGAATCGCTCCGGATCGGGATCGGACCATGGCGCGCTTCCTGTATCCTGCCCACGCTCCTGCCGTTTTTTGAAAGCAAGCGCCCTTACGTCCGGGTCTCCGTCTACGAGGGGCTTTCCGATGATCTGGCGGAGCAGCTTCAAAAAGGGAATATTGACGTCTGCATCCTCGGATTGGCGGAGTCCTATCCTTTTATTTCAACAATCCCCCTCCGCGACGAATATGTCCTCATGCTGGCCAACAAACTGAATCCCTCGATCAATTTCCTGCCGATCGACCGGATGAAAAACGGCATCATCCCCCGGGTCAATCTGCAGAATTTCAAGCAGGAGCGGTTCATTCTGACATCCCGGCGCCAGGGCTTTGCGCAGGTCATTTATGATTACTTTGCCAAAATTCACTTTGAGCCCCGCGAGATCCTCGAGATCACCAACCTGCAGACCGGCATGTACATGACCGCCAACAGCAATTATATTTCTTTCCTTCCGGAAATCGCGATCCACACCCTGCTGATCCCCGAAACCCTTGCCTGGTTTTCCATCGGAGATCCGCCTCTGGTCTATCCCATCAGCATCGGCTACTCCGACGCCTTCCCCATGAAGAAGGCCACCCGGGACTTTATTGAAGCAACCATTGCCTTCACAAATGCCACGCTGCCCCTCAGTCCAAAGCCGGTCCTGTTCTAGAATCAGCGGACGTGACAGGGGGACGGTTCCTTTGTCACGTTTTTGGTCCTTGTCTTACGGGCCGCTGGCACACAAGGTGAATTGCCGCACAGCGGCAAGAGAGGGCGGCCTGGGCCGGCGGCCCCTACGTTGGATGCGGCAGGGCGTGACAGGGGGACGGTTCCTTTGTCATCTTTTGCGGCAAGAAGAGCGGTGCTGTCCGGCGAAGTTTTCGGGCGGTGCTGTTATTTCGGATGGCGGTGTGGTAGAATCTGCAGTGAAGTGTTTGTGTTTTGCCGAGGGAGGATGCGAGATGATTCGACTGGCGGATTATGATGGAAAAAACGTGCGGGCGGTGTTAAAGTCCGGGGAGATTTTTGAAGGGGAAGCGGTGCATGACAGCGCGGATTACTGTTTTCATGAGTACGGGCAGGAGGAAGAGGCGCTGCGGTTCGGCGTGACCGATGATGACGGGGACGACGACATCTGGCTGATCTGGGAGTCCGAGATCGAACGGATCGAGCCGCTTGGGGACGGCAGCCCGGAGGACGGCCTGCGGCTGCATTTCGCCTGCGAGGACAATTTTGTCACGACGCGCTGGTCCGGCGGCACCACCACGCAGTTTCTGATCTTCCCGCGCGAAGCGGATTACGCCGTGCGGGATTTCCTGTGGCGCATCAGTTCCGCGGCCGTGGAAGACCGCGAATCCGATTTTACGTCGCTGCCGGATTACGACCGCTTCATCACCCCGATCGCCGGCTCCATGACGCTGACGCGCGGCGCGGGCGAGCCCGTCCTGCTGCAGCCGTATGACATCCTGGCCTTTGACGGCGCCGATCCCACGCATTCCGAGGGCATCTGCACCGATTTTAACCTGATGCTGCGGAAGGGACAGGCCTTCGGCCGCATGGACGCCGTCGCCCTGACGGACGAATTCCGGCTGCTCCCGCTCCTGCCCGGCATCCGCGATCTCCTACTCTGGTGCCCCGACGCCGACTTCCGCCTCCGCACCCCCTGGTCCGAGATCACCGTCCCCGCCGGCTGGCACCTCATCGCCGAAAACCTGCGGCCGCTCCCCCTCTCCGTCTCCGGCCCCTCCCCGGCCCGCCTTCTCCTGGCCCAGGCCGGCACGTGACAGGGGGACGGTTCCTTTGTCACGTTTTTGGCCCTTCTCCTACGGGCCGCTGACACAGCGGCCCCTACATTGGATGCGGCAGAGCGTGACAGGGGAACGGTTCCTTTGTCACCTTTTTATTTTTCTCTTTTTTCTCAATTTCTTCTTGCGTCCGCCGCCGCTCTGATATATAATAACAATCGGAACACATCTGTTCCGAATTCCAATCGATTCCCGGAAAACATTTTTTCCGATTTCTTTCCCGCAATTTCTAATATCTGTTTTTGCGAGCCGTTCCGGCGTCCGATTATTTTCAACCGGAACAATTGATCAAACAAGCTTCCGCAATGAGACGATCACGCCCATCCGGCCGATAGGCGCTGATCACCGCAAAACTATTGAAAGAGGAGGTCCCATGCCACGCCGTGCCAGAAAACACGGATCCCTCGGCATCTATCACGTGGTCTGCCGCGGGATCGGAAAACAGATCCTGTTCGAAGAAGAGGCCGATTTCCGGTACTATCTTCGGCTGCTGAAACAGGCCAAAGAAATGTATCCCTGCGAGATTTACGCCTACTGCCTGATGGATAATCATATTCACCTGCTGCTGTATATTCCGCAGGATCTTGACCTGTTTATCAAAAGCGTCTCCGGGCGGTTCGCGATGTATTTCAACCGGAAATACGACCGCTGCGGGCACGTTTTTCAGGACCGCTTCCGGAGCGAACCGGTCGAAAGCAGCGGGTATCTGCTGTCTGCCGTACGATATATCCACAACAATCCCGAAGCGGCCGGGATCTGCCCGCGGGACAGGTATCCCTGGAGCAGCTGGCAGGAATATACGGGGGCGGCGGTGCTGATCGACCCGGAAAATGTGCTGGCTGCATTGGGCGGCCGGGAAGGTTTTCTGGCGTTCGGAAGGGCGGACGGCAGTCCGGCGCCGGGACCCGCGGACCCGCCCTCCAGGCCGCGCATGCCGGATCATGAAGCGCGGAGGATCATGCAGGAAGTGCTTTGCGCGGAGAGTCCGACCCGTCTGCAGAGCCTGAAAAAGGCTGAGCGGGATGAGTTTATCCGGATCCTCCGAAAGCGCGGGATCTCCGTCCGGCAGTTGGAGAGGCTGAGCGGGATATCGCGCGGGATCATTCAGGAGATCAGATAAAAACCTGACAAAGGAACCGTCCCCCTGTCAGAAAACCTGACAAAGGAACCGTCCCCCTGTCAGAAAAACAAGGAGGTTTGTTATGAACGAGATGGAAATGCTGGAGAAGGCCAGGCTCTGGACGGAGCGGATGGCGAGAGGGTTCGACCCGGTCACGGAGGAAGCGGCCGGGGAGACGGAATGCATCAACCGGGTCGAGGTGTCAAGGTGCCTGTTTTATGTGTGCGGGGTGCTGGACAAGGTGATCGCGGCGGGCGGCGCGGTGACGGCCGGGAGAGGCGCGAAGCCGAGGAAGAGGCCGTTCGCGATCACGCAGGAGACGCTGAACGGATTTGCGTTCTCCGGGGCGCCGATCACGATCAGCGAAATGACCCGGCGCATCAACGACCTGGTGGATACGGAGAACATGGCCGCGCTGAAATATTCGAGCCTGACCGCATTCCTGATGCGGCACGGGTATCTGGAGGAGACGCTCCGGGCGGACGGAGGCAGAGCCAAGACGCCCACGGAGCGCGGCCGCGCCATCGGGATCGCTTCGGAAGAGCGGTCCGGGATGCGGGGGATCTACCAGGTGACGGTGTACGGCCGGGAAGCACAGCAGTTCATTCTGGACAATCTGGACGGCGCGATCGAGATCAATAATAACAAAGCGTGAATTTGAACAGGACCTGACAAGGGGACGGTTCCTTTGTCAGGTCCTGTTTGATTTGAGGAGGAAGCAGCCCTGTCAGATCAAGGGCGGGCTCCCGTTTTGTTTTGAAAAAGAAGAAAACCTGTACCTTCTGCACAGACGCCGCTGCACCGGCAGCTCAAACGATCTGACAAAGGAACCGTCCCCCTGTCAGAAAACCTGCTCCTCCGGTGTAAGGCCGAAGCGGGCGGCGAAGGCAAGGGCGGTCTCAAGCTCCGCGGGGTCGGCGACGGCGTCGGGGCTGTGGGCGTCACAGCCGAGGACGGTGCGGCAGCCGGCGGAGGAGGCGATCTCCCAGAAGACGGGGGAGGGGTAGTTGCGGCCTTCACGGATGCCCAGGAGATTGATCTCCAGGGGGATGTCCAGGGCTTTCGCGCCTTCGCAGAGGCGGCGCATCTCGCGGCGGTAGAAGTCTTCGTCGCCGCCGGTATAGTACGGCAGGTCCGGATGCGCCAGGTACAGGAAATGACCGGTGGCCAGGCCTTCCAGGACGCGGTCCACATAGCCGCGCAGCTGGCTGCCGTCCGCAAACGGCCGCGCGTTGTACGGCCGCTCGGTGCTGTCATTGAAATGCTGGCCCATGATGAAGTAGTCCACCGGGTACGGCGCGGTCAGCTCCCGCACGCGGTCGAAATAATCCGGGTAGTACTCCGCTTCAAAGCCCAGCAGGATGCGGATCCGGTCCCGGAATTCCTCGCGCAGGGCCAGCACGCTCCGCACGTAATCCTCCAGACGCGCCAGCGGCACGCGGAAGTAGGACTCATGGCCGTCCGCAAACGGCAGCGGCACGTGCTCGGAAAAGCCCAACGTCTCCAGGCCGCGCTCCACCGCCCGTTCGACGTACTCCCGGTCTTCTCCCCGGGCGTGGCCGCAGCGGGCGGTGTGCGTGTGATAGTTGGCGATCATGGATGCTTAATCCTCCTCGCCCAGCGCTTCCAGGCCGCGGGCGTTGGCCACTTTGTTTGCCTTGATGTTTTTGACGAGCAGCGTGAAAACGAGGCAGCTCAGGATGATCAGGATCAGGCAGTAGACGGGGAGCGTGTTCCAAGCCAGGGAGGCGTTCAGGACCAGGCCCAGCAGCACGGGCGTGACCGTCTGGGCGGACATGCTGGCGGTGTAGTAGTAGCCGGT
>CADBQE010000119.1 GCA_902796695.1 uncultured Lachnospiraceae bacterium | reverse complement strand
TGGAGCATAGGGGACTTGAACCCCTGACCTCCACACTGCCAGTGTGGCGCGCTCCCAGCTGCGCTAATGCCCCGAACGAATGCTATTCTATCACACTCTCCGGAAAATGCAAGCACTTTTTTCAAATTTATGCTATAATATTCCCACAAGGAGATTTTGCCATGCAGCTCAGCCAGCATATTGCGCTTCCGCCCCGGGCGGAGACTATCTTAAAAACGTTGCGGGAGGCCGGATTTGAGGCTTTTGCGGTGGGCGGATGCGTCCGCGACAGCCTGATCGGGCGCACGCCAGGCGACTGGGACATCACGACCTCGGCCCGCCCCGAGGAAGTCAAGCGCCTGTTCCGCCGGACCGTGGATACGGGACTTCAGCACGGCACCGTGACCGTTCTGCAGGGGAAAGAGTCCTATGAGGTCACCACCTACCGCACGGACGGCGCCTATACCGACGGCCGCCATCCGGATTCCGTCCGCTTCGTCTCTTCCCTGGCCGAGGACCTGAGCCGGCGGGATTTCACCATCAATGCCATGGCCTACGCGCCCGAAACCGGTGTGGTGGACCTGTTTGACGGCCTGCGGGATCTGCGGGACCGCCGGATCCGCGCCGTGGGCGATCCGGTGCAGCGTTTCACGGAGGATGCCCTGCGCATGCTGCGCGCCGTCCGTTTTTCGGCCCAGCTGGGCTTTTCCCTGGAGAAGGAAACGTTCGATGCCATCCGCCCGCTGGCGCCGCGTCTTAAGATGGTCAGCCGCGAACGCATCCGGGATGAGCTGAACAAGCTGCTCCTCTCCGACCATCCGGATTATTTCGAACTGCTGGCGGAAAGCGGGATCACCGGCGTCATCATGCCCCGTTTTGATGAAATGCTGGCTTCCCCGCAGCATTCCGGCTATCATATCTACGATGTGGGCCATCACACCCTGGCTGTCATGAAAGCTGCGCCGGCCGAGCTGCCGCTGCGGCTCTGCGCGCTGCTCCACGACACCGGAAAAGTCCCGGCCCGGACCGTCGATGAGGAAGGAGCGGACCATTTCAAGGGCCATCAGGTCTTAAGCGCCGTCTATGCGGAGCAATTCCTGAAGGAATTCCGTTACGACAACAAGACCGCGGAGCACGTCCTGCGCCTGATCCGCGTCCATGATATCCGGATTCCCCCGACGCTGCCGAATGTGCGGCGCCTGCTCGGCCGGGTCGGACGGGATCTCTTCCCGGATTATCTGGCATTTTCCCGGGCGGACAACAGCGGAAAATCACCCCTGTCGCAGGAGCAGTTTGCCTCCCATTACCGGGACACGAAGGCGGCCTGGCAGACAGTCCTGGCGGACGGAGACGCCGTCACGGTAGGGGAGCTGGCCGTAAAGGGTGCCGACCTGATCGCCGCCGGCGTCAAACCCGGTCCCGCGATGGGTGAGATCTTAAAGCGCATGCTGGAAGACGTCTGCACTACCCCGCCGCACAACAACAGAGAATATCTGCTGCAGACCCTTCTTCCCGCCATTCGGAGCAGTATTTCGCTTCCGGCTCCGGAAGAAGCCGCGGATTTTCAGCGTACGCTGGAGCTGATCCGTGCTTATGATGTGATCATTCTGCCGTACAGTTCGGAGCCGCAGCCGGACGCTCTCCGCGCCCATACGCAGCTGCGCCGCCTGATCCGGACGCATTTTCCGGAAAAATCCGTCTATGCGCCGGGCCAGCCGGCTGAGTGCTTCCGTGCCTTTACCCCCTTCCCGCCCGTCACGCTGGCGGATGAGCTTTTCCCGCAGGCACTGTGCCTGACCGCGCAGGGTGCGCCCGAAACCGCATCCGATCCCCGTTTACGGACAGCCGGCGCCCTGGCCTCATTCGACGGCCCGGCTCAGATCTCCGCCTTTGCCGCATTCTGCGGATGGCAGGAGGCAGACCCGCCGCAGCAGCCCCCGCACCAAGGAGTCACCCATGAATGAAACTGTCAAACAGGAAATCCTGAATACCATAAAAGCATATCCCCGGATCGTTTTATGCCGCCACGTCCGTCCGGACGGCGACGCCGTCGGATCCACGCTCGGCCTGGCCTTTCTGCTCCGGAACGCCTTTCCGGAGAAGGACATCCGCGTCGTGAACGAAGACCGCACGGACTATCTTGCCTTCCTGGGCGAGGAGGATCCGGCCCCCGCCGACGATTTCTATACGGACGCGCTCGCCATCGTGCTGGACGTCGGGACGGCGGACCGCGCCGCCAATCCGAAGATCTCGCTGGCGAACAAACTCATTGTCATCGACCATCACCGGCCGGAGGAGCCCTGGGGCGATCT
>CADBQE010000118.1 GCA_902796695.1 uncultured Lachnospiraceae bacterium | reverse complement strand
TCTTTTCCATGACACGAACCTCCTTACAGTATTTTCCCTAAAAAGATGGCGGCGGTCATCGCGATCAGCATGCTGCCGGCCACGGAAAAGCCGTCGATCCATTCCGCTTTTTTCTTCTCCCTGAGCAGCGTGAATCCTCCCATAGCGAGCGCACCGACAAGAGCCACGGCGAGCGGAAGCAGCGAGCCGGTAAAACTTAGCCTTCCGCCTTCGCCGCCGGAGATAAAGGTGCCGGCGTAACTGCCGATATAGGTGGAGACCAGGCCGATGAACATGGCCGTCATGGCGGTATCGCCGAACGCCATCATGTCGGGCCCGCGCTTCTTTTTATCTTTCCGGACCGGCTTCGGCTCCAGCAGCTTCCGGGAATAGGCTTTGCAGCTGATGACCGCAAAGACCATGCCCCACATGATGCAGATGCTCATGACGAGCGCGATGGTGGAAAAGGCTTCCGCCGTCATGCGGCTGGCGGAAAGCCCCCCGGTGCCCACGGCTTCCGCCGCCGCCTCCGCTACCTGGGTCTCGTAATGCAGGGCCCCGATGACCGAAAGCCGCAGCCAGGGCCAGGGAGTGCCCAGAGAACCCGATAGCGCGATGACGCCCAGCAGAATGCCGATGCTCGGCAGCACCGCAAAGGTGGCGCTGGCAATAACGGCCCGCCTCATTTTGGAAACATCCATGCCGATGGCCTTGCCGGCCCGGTACGCCCGGACCGCGAAAACAACGCAGATCACGGCCACAAACAGGACGATTCCCCCGCAGATCAGATAAAAGACCGGACGGCCCAATTCCGAAATTACAGACATGATCAGTCCTCCCGAATAGTAATAATGATCTGTATCCAGAATAAATTCAAAAACTGAAAAAAGCAAGGGACCTTTCTTGAAAACGGAGAACGGATGTGATAAAGTTTTTCTCGAGAAAATATCGCTCCGAGGAATTTGCCATGAACACACATGCCATGCAAACAATTTGGAAAATTACGGAAATGCTGCAGCAGGCCGAACAGCTGGAAGCCGCGCTTTCCGAAAGCCTGGACCTGATCACCGAGGCGGTAGGCTGCGAAGAAGGTTCCGTCTGGATGCTGCATGAGAAGGACAGCCGCGTGTATGCCATGCTGAACGTGGGCAAGACCGACATCACCGGATACAGTGTGGCACTGGGGGAAGGCATTGCCGGCACGGTAACGGAAACCGGAAAATCCGAACTGGTCCGGGATGCGCGGCAGGATCCCCGCTTTTCCTCCACTGTGGACGAAGAAACCGGTTTTGTCACCCGTAATCTGATCTGCGTCCCGCTGCTGAACGAGCACAGCTGCCTGGGCTGCATCCAGCTGATCAACAAGAAAGAAGACCTGACGGACGAAGACCTGGAAATCTGCGAAAACCTGGCTTCCCTGATCGCGATCGCGATTGAGGAGAAGGGCTTTTCCGTGGAGCCCAATGAAGACCGCCGGCCCATGATCGAGCTGCGCAACGTGATCAAGGAGTACGGCTCCGGGGAAAACGTGAACCAGGTGCTCAAGGGCATCAACCTGGAAGTCTATGAAGGGGAGCTTCTCGTGGTCCTGGGCGAAAGCGGCTGCGGCAAGAGCACCATGCTGAACATCATCGGCGGCATGGATACCATGACGCACGGGGAGCTGATCGTGGACGGCCGCGACATGTCCCGTCCCACGGAGCAGGAATTGACGAATTACCGGCGGAATTTTGTGGGCTTCATTTTCCAGAATTACAATCTGATGCCTAACCTGACCGCCCAGGAAAATATCGATTTTATCGCCGAGATCTCGAAAGATCCCATGGATTCCGCGGAAGCGCTGGAAATGGTGGGCCTTAAAGGCCGGGAAGGCAATTTCCCTTCCCAGATGAGCGGCGGCCAGCAGCAGCGTGTTTCCATCGCCCGGGCCTTTGCCAAGCGCCCGCGGCTGATCCTGGCGGACGAACCGACCGCGGCGCTGGATTTCCAGACCGGCCAGGAAGTTCTGATGGTCATGGAAAACGCCATCCGGCAGACCGGCACCACGATCGTCATGATCACCCACAACGTGGAGATCGCCAAGATGGCCAACCGCGTGGTCAAGCTGAAAAACGGGAAGGTGCACAGCGTCCGGGTCAATATGCATCCTCTGTCCGCCTCCGACCTGGTCTGGTAAGGAGGTCGGGCATCCATGAAAAGGACACAGCTAAAAGATTCCGTCCGCAACGTGCGGCGGAAGATCATATCGTTCCTGTCCCTGATCCTGATCGTTTTTCTGGGCGTTCTGGGCTTTTTCGGAACGCACTACATGGGGCGGGAACTGAAAGAGTCCACGGAAAAATTCTACCGGCAGCAGAATTTCAAGGACATTATCATGACCTCCTCCCTGGGTGTGGGCGACCCGGAAGTCCAGCGGATCCGCGCCCTTCCGGACGTGGAAGACGCCGAAGGCGTAACGCTTCTGGGCGCGCAGCTGGCTAAAGGGAATAAGGGCATTTCGGTCACCATGCTGACCCGGACGGAACGGATCAGCATCCCGGAAGTCGTGGAAGGAAAGCTTCCGACCGGCACGGATACCGTTGCGCTCGGCTATCAGGCCATGTCCGATCTCAAAGCACACATCGGGGACCGCGTGACCCTGACGGTCACGGACCCGCTGATGCCGAACTGCCTGATCGAAAAAGAATTTACCGTAGTCGGCAAGATCAATCAGCCAGAGTATCTGCGCAAAAGCCGCACCCTGATCGCGATGGTCTCGCCGGAAGCGCTGGACCGCCGTGCGACGATGGAGTCCTTCACCCGGGTCTACGTGAAGGTGAAACTCCCGGAAGAAATCGAACTGCTGTCCCCGGAATACCTGGAGCAGGTCGCGCGCGTCACGCCGTCTTTAAAGGACCTGTCCGAATCCCTGGGTATCACCCGTCTGGATACGATCAAAAATCTGGCGCTGGACCGGATCGGCATCCTGAACTATCCGGCGCTGGAGCCCCTGAATAAGGCACTGCGTTCCATGCCGATGGACGAGATCATCAGCCGCATCGCCGGCGATCCGGACAAGCTGATCCCGAACCTGAAGAAGGGGGTCGAGGCGCTGCGGAACGCGGATCCCGCCATGATCAATGACCTCATCAGTCTCATCCCGGAGAAAACGCGGGAGAATATCCTGAGCATGCTGAACCGGCCGGACAATGACCTGAACCGGTATTTTTCGGAAGTCATGACCGGGATCGCGGACGCGCTCGAAAAGAACCTCGGCACCATTGAAAAAGTGGTGAAGGGAACCAACTGGGTGATCCTGGACAACCGGTCCGACGAAGGCTATCTGGATATGCGCTCCAACGTCACTTCCTGCAGCCGGATCTCCCTGGCGTACGGCATCCTGTTTGCCGGCGTCAGCATGCTGGTCTGCTTTTCCACACTGACGATCATTATTACGGAACAGAAGAAGCTGATCGGTGCCACAAAGGCCTTCGGCTTTTTCAGCCGGGAAGTATTCGGCAAATATCTGCTGTTCGGGGAGGGCGCCGCTCTGATCGGCGCGGTGCTCGGTGCCTTGACCGGCGGCCTGCTGGCGGGCCTGGTGGTCAACAACTACATGAAGGCCTATACGCTCACCGATATCGTCCGGAACAGACCGGCGGGCCTGATCCTGATCATTGTCGCGGCCGTGGCGCTCCTGATCGCGCTGGCCTGCCTGATCGCGTGCAGGAGCGTGCTGAAGAGCTCCGCCGCATCGCTGATCAACGGGACCGACCAGCTGATCAGGAAGAAAGGGCACGGCAAGGCGAAAGCCAAAGGAGAAAAGAGCGGTTCGCTGTATTCCCGCCTGATCCTGCGCAACATGGTGACGGAGCTGCCGCGCGTGATCATTTCCGTCATCATTATCGCGGGCAGCCTGATCATCATGGGCGTCGGCTTCACGCTGAAGTTCGCGACCATGGACATGATCGAGCGGCAGAAGAACGAGATCCACCGCTACGACGCCCGGATCACTTTCGGCGGGGCCTCGGAAGAGGACGTGAAGCAGGTCAAGGAAAAACTGACCGCCGCGGGCTACGAATATATCGAAGCGCTGTCGGAAACGCATATTTTCGAAGCGTCCACCGGACAGGAGGCACTCAGCCTGCTGGCCGTGCCGGGCGATGACTTCACCCGCTACCTGACGGTGCGGGATCCGAAGACCAGACAGATGCTGACCCTGCCGCGGGACGGCGTGCTGATGCAGATCCGCATGAGCGAAGTCTATAATCTGAAAGCGGGAGATTCCATCCAGCTCCGGGACAACAGCCTGGAAGCGCATCCGGCCGCCATTAAAGCGATATTCGACAACTATCAGGGCCGCCTGATGATCACCACCATGGAAGCCTATGCCGGCATTTTCGGGGAAACGCCCGTGCCGAACTGCCTCTACGTGAAGAAGCTTTCGGACAGCGCGGACAGTTCCGCGTTAAGCGGCCTGCCCCAGGGCATGATCATCGAAATGTCCGATGCGTTTACATCCCGCTTTTCCACGTTTATGAACCTGTACAACGCGGTGGTGATCGGCCTGACGGGCATGAGCGTCCTGCTGTCCTTCCTGATCCTGACCAATCTGACGAATATCTTCGTCAGCCGCAAGAAAAAGGAACTGATCATCATGCGGGTCAACGGCTTCAGCCTGAAGGAAGACATCGGCTACCTGATTCGGGAAACCGTGGTGACTACGGTCCTGGGTCTGGTCGTAGGCGTGGGGGCCGGAATCCTGGTGGCGCGGACCGTGCTGCTGATGATGGAGCAGCCCGATATCCAGCTGGTGCGCCAGCCGATCCTGCGGGCCTGGATCATTTCCGCGGCGCTGGAACTGCTGTTTGCCGCGGTGATCGACTTCCTGGCGTTCCGGAAAGTGAAAAAATACAGATTAAGTGAGATCAGTGAATCCTGATGACAGATCCGAAACAAGATGACAGACTGATACAGTCACATATTCTCCGCGACATGTCCGAGGGCATGCTGGTGGTTGACCTGGGCGGCACGATCCGCCAGGTCAATCCCGCGGCCCTGGCGATTTTCGGATGCCGCGAGGAAGAACTCGTAGGCCGCCCTTTCGCGGCCTGCTTCTTTGAGTATCCCGAAAATGACGAATTCAACCAGACCATTCTGGACGCGGTCTATTCGTCCGGAAAAATGCAGGAACGGTTTGTGTCCTTCCGGCGGGCGGACAGGACGCTGACCCTGCACCTGCGCGCCTCCTATCTGGTGGAAGAGGGCCGAAAACTGGCCCTGATCGCCGTGATCAGCGATATTTCCGAACTGTCCGAACTGCGGGACGCCGTCAAGGCCATGGAACAGATCCGGGAACTGAACGGCCGGCTGGCCCTGAAGAACGAGTTCCTGCAGAAGACGTTCGGCCGCTTTATCTCCGACGACGTGGTGAAGACCATCATGGAAACGCCGGACGGCCTGGTGATGGGCGGCAAAAAGCGGACCGTGACGATTATGATCAGCGACCTGCGCGGCTTTACGGCCCTGAGCTCCCGCATGGAGCCGGCCGCTTTCCTGGAAATGCTCAACCATTATTTCGAAGAGATCTATGACGTGATCGAGACCTATCACGGGACCCTTCTGGAATTCCTGGGGGACGGCCTGTTCGTCGTGTTCGGCGCGCCGGTCTCGTCCGAGACCCATGCGGCGGATGCGGCGGCGGCGGCCGTTGCCATGCAGCAGCGGATGGAGCGTGTCAACGCCTGGAACCGGGAGCGCGGCTATGAAGACCTGCGCATGGGCATCGGCATCAACACCGGGGAAGTGATCGTAGGCAATATCGGCTCGGAGAAGCGGACCAAATACGGCGTGATGGGGAAAGAAGTGAATCTGGCCGGCCGTCTGGAAGGCTATACCTCCGGCGGCGATATCATCATTTCCCAGGCGACGCGGGACGCGATCCGTGAACCGCTGGATCTGGAATCCTCCCGCCGCATTCTTTTCAAAGGCCTGGCCGGGGAACAGTCCATCTACCGGCTGACCGGCATCGGCGGACGCTACGGCCTGCACCTCGGAAAAGAAGAGGAGGTCTTTCACCCACTGCCGGAGCCTTTCCGCATCGAATTCAGTCTGATGGAAGGAAAGACCGTCCTGTCAAAGCATTTTACGGCCGTGCTGCGGGCGATATCTTTAAACGGCGCCTGGGCCAAGGCGGATACGCCGCTGGAGGTCTTTGACAGCATCTATCTGCTCCGGGACGGGGGCATCTCCGCCAGAGTACAGGAAGTGAAGGGGGATCTCGTCAGGCTCCGCTTCACGGTCTGCCCGCCTTCTTTTGCGCGCTGGCTGCAGGTTGCTTTTTCCGGGGGAATCGTTTATGATATAGAAAGCAAGTCAAGGAGTACCTGAAATGCTTATTTTTGAAGACGAGTTGGCCAAGTTCCAGCCCAGCGCGGAAGTGGAACAGGCAGAAGATATAATCCGAACCGATACCCGCGATCTGACGGACCTTCTGATGGAGCTCATCCGGGAGAAGGAGTCGTAAATGATCTGTTACCGATGCGGACACCCGCTGGGATCGGGGCAGTTCTGTCTGCACTGCGGCGCTGACGTGAGGCTTTACCGGAAAATCGTCAGACTTTCTCTCCGGTATTACAACTCCGGCCTGGAAAAAGCCCGCGTGCGGGACCTGACCGGCGCTGCGGAGGACCTTTCCTTCGCCCTCCAGATAGACAAGAAGAACACCCTGGCGCGCAATCTGCTGGGGCTGGTTTTGTATGAGATGGGCGAGACCGTGCGGGCGCTCTGCGAATGGATAGTCAGCACCCATTACCAGCCGGAAAACAATCCGGCTTCGGGCTATGTCAAGTATCTGCAGGACAACCGTCTGGAAATGGATACGGCTTCCCAGGGCATCCGCAAATTCAATTTTGCCCTGGATTACGCCCGGAAAGGCAGTGAGGATCTTGCGATCCTGCAGCTGGAATGGGTTGTGTCCCATCACCCCAGAATGATCAAGGCGCACAGCCTGCTGGCGCTCCTGTATTATTCGGAGGGAAAATACAGCAAGGCGGAGCGGGAACTGCGCACGGTCCTGAAGGCCGACACCGGCAACACCTTCTGTCTGCACATGCTCCGGGAAATGGCGGAGGACCTGCATGCGCCGCAGATCGGCCGCAAGAAATCCCTCCGGGAATCGGCCGCGGCCGCCGTGGAGGAAGCGGACCGGAAAACGGAAAAAGTCCGCACGGCGCTGCGGGGCCGGCCCGCTTTCTGGCTGAAGATCCTGCTGACCGCCGCTGTCCTGCTCTGTGCGGGGGCCGGGATCCTGCTCCCCTCCCTGGAACGGAGCCGCAGCCGGGCGGTAAGCGAAGCGGTCGCGCGCTACAGCATGGAACTGGAGTCGGTACACCGCGATCTGGACACGGACCGCGAATTGCGGGACGCCTACGGCGTATTCCTGGAAATGTACCGTCTGGACCCCGCCAAAGAGGAAGATCTGGCCCGGATCCATGCGCTGTATGACAGCCTCGCAACCAAACATTTTGAAGACAGTCTGTATAACGACCTGTACGACAGCTGGAAGGCCTATCTGCCCCGGCTGGATCAGGAGGCGGCATCCCGGGCGGCTTCGCCCTCGCGCACGCCGCGTCCGCAGATACAGGACTGACAGGATTCCGGATCCCGTCCGGAAAGGAGACAGTTATGAAAGGAATCGTTCTGGCAGGCGGCGCCGGGACCCGGCTCTATCCGCTTACGATGGTGACCTCCAAGCAGCTGCTGCCGGTTTATGATAAGCCGATGATCTATTATCCCCTATCCACGCTGATGCTGGCGGGGATCCGGGATATCCTGATCATTTCCACCCCCACGGACCTTCCGAATTTCGAGCGCCTGCTCGGAAGCGGAGAAGAGTTCGGGCTGAAGCTGAGCTATAAAGAACAGCCCAGTCCCGACGGACTGGCCCAGGCTTTCCTGATCGGAGAAGAGTTCATCGGCGGTGACTGCTGCGCTATGGTTCTGGGGGACAATATCTTCTACGGCGCGGGTCTGGGCGACCGCCTGCGGAAGGCCAAAGCCGACGCGGAAGCCGGCCGGGCCTCCATCTTCGGCTATTACGTATCGGATCCGGAGCGCTTCGGCATCGTGGAATTCGACGAAGAGGGCCGCGTGATCTCCGTAGAGGAAAAGCCCGAACATCCGAAGAGCAATTACTGCATCACCGGCCTGTATTTCTATGACGGACGCGTGGTGGATATGGCCAAACGGGTAAAGCCCAGCAAGCGCGGGGAACTGGAGATCACGGACCTGAACCGCTTTTATCTGGAGGACGGCACGCTGAACGTGCAGCTTCTGGGACGCGGCTACGCCTGGCTGGATACGGGGACCATGGATTCCCTGGCGGAAGCCACCAATTTCGTGCGGACGATCGAAACGCGCCAGAGCTCGCAGATCGCCGCGCTGGAAGAAATTGCCTATCAGCAGGGCTGGATCGACAGGGAATGCCTGCTGGCAGCGGCGGAGCGCTACGGCAAGTCGCCTTACGGCCAGCATTTACGGCAGGTTGCGGAAGGAAAGATCCGCTACTGAGCTGCCGCCGGGTTCTGCCCGAATATTACGATCACGAGGCTGCCGCAGGCGGCCCGCAAGGAGGAAACATGACTATACTGGTGACCGGCGGCGCCGGATTTATCGGAAGCAATTTTATTTTCTATGAACTGGAGCATCATCCGGAAGACCGCATCGTCTGCCTGGACAAACTGACCTACGCAGGCAATCTGAGCACGTTAAAAGACGTGCTGGACCTTCCGAATTTCCGCTTTATCCGGGCCGATATCTGCGACCGGGAAGCGGTTTACCGCCTGTTTGAAGAGGAACATCCGGATATGGTGGTGCATTTCGCGGCCGAAAGCCACGTGGACCGCTCCATTGAAAATCCCGGCGTCTTTCTGGAAACCAATATCATGGGCACCGCGGTCCTGATGGACGCCTGCCGCAAATACGGGATCCGGCGCTATCACCAGGTCTCCACGGACGAGGTCTACGGCGACCTGCCCCTGGACCGTCCGGACCTCCTGTTCACGGAGGAAACGCCCCTGCATACCAGCTCGCCCTATTCCAGCTCCAAAGCGTCGGCTGACCTGCTGGTCATGGCCTATCACCGCACCTACGGCCTGCCCGTTTCCATTTCCCGCTGCTCCAACAACTACGGCCCTTACCAGTTCCCGGAGAAGCTGATCCCCCTCATGATCGCCAACTGCCTGGCGAACAAGCCGCTTCCGGTCTACGGAAAAGGCCTGAACGTGCGCGACTGGCTCTATGTGGAGGATCACTGCAAAGCGATCGACCTGATCATCCGGAACGGACGGGAAGGCGAGGTCTACAATATCGGCGGCCACAATGAAATGGCCAATATCGATATCGTAAAGCTGATCCTGAAGGAACTCGGAAAATCCGAGGACCTGATCACCTACGTAACGGACCGCAAGGGCCACGACATGCGTTATGCCATCGATCCGTCCAAGATCCACGCCGAGCTCGGCTGGCTCCCGGAGACCATGTTCGCGGAAGGCATCCGTAAAACCATCCGCTGGTATCTGGACAACAGGGAATGGTGGGAGACCATTATTTCCGGGGAATATAAAGACTATTACCGAAAGATGTATGAGAACCGATGAGTGAGAAGACGATGCGCGTCCTGGTGACCGGCGTCAACGGGCAGCTGGGACATGATGTTATGAATGAACTGGACCGCCGCGGGCATGTGGCCGTCGGAAGCGATTTGACGGAAGCCTACGCGGGGCTGCCCGACGGAAGCGCGGTCTGCGATGCGCCTTACGTGAGTCTGGACCTGACGGATGAGAAGGCGGTCAGACGCGTGATCCGCATGATCCGCCCGCAGGCGGTTATTCACTGTGCCGCCTGGACTGCGGTCGATAAGGCGGAAGATCCGGCTCTTTACGATAAGGTCATGGCTGTCAACGGGGACGCGCCGCGTTATCTGGCCCGCGCCGCCGCAGCGGCCGGCGCCAAAATGCTGTATCTCAGCACGGACTATGTATTTGACGGCCAGGGGGAAACGCCCTGGCAGCCGGACTGCGGCGATTTTGCCCCCCTCAACGTGTACGGCGAATCCAAGCTGGCCGGGGAACGGGGCGTGGCCGAAAATCTGGAAAAGTTCTTTATCGTCCGCATCGCCTGGGTCTTCGGCAAGAACGGTCAGAACTTCGTTAAGACCATGCTGAATCTGGCAAAGACTCACCCGGAGATCCGGGTCGTATGCGACCAGATCGGCACGCCGACCTATACCCTCGATCTGGCCCGCCTGCTGGCGGACATGATCGAAACGGATCGTTACGGTTATTACCACGCCACCAATGAAGGCGGATATATCTCCTGGTACGATTTTGCCTGCGAGATCTTCCGTCAGGCCGGCATTCAGGTGAAAGTAACGCCTGTCACAACGGCGGAATACGGTGCTTCCGCCGCGGCACGTCCCTTCAACAGCCGGCTGGATAAATCTAAACTGTCGGAAAACGGATTTGTTCCGCTGCCCGACTGGCAGGACGCACTGCACCGCTATCTGCAGGAAATCGAGGTGATCGGGTGAATCAGATTACAGTAAAAAGGACCGCGATCGAAGGACTGATCGTGATTGAACCGACCGTGCACCGGGATGCGCGGGGGTTCTTTACGGAATTCTATAACGAGCGGGATTTTGAAGAAGCCGGCATCCGGACGCATTTTGTACAGGACAATGTGAGCCGCTCCGTGAGGGGCGTGCTGCGCGGCCTGCATTTTCAGAAGCATTTTCCCCAGGCCAAACTGGTGCGCGCCAGCCGCGGCCGCGTCTTTGACGTGGCGGTGGACCTGAGAAAAGGCAGCGAGACCTTCGGAAAATGGCACGGGGAGATCCTGAGCGAAGACAATTTCCGCCAGCTGTATATCCCGGAAGGCTTCGCGCACGGGTACCTGGTGCTCAGCCCCGAAGCCGAATTCTGCTATAAAGTCAACGATTTTTATCATCCGGGAGATGAGGGCGGCATCGCCTTCAACGATCCGGAGATCGGCATCGCCTGGCCCGAACTGACCGGGGAGTACCCCGGGGAACCGTTGGCGTCCGCCTATCGGATGACAGACGGCACGCCGCTCATCATGAGTCTGAAGGATGAAAAACACCCGCTGCTCAAAGACAGCTGGATATTCGAATGATGCATGACAGGAAAGTGACAATTCTGCTGGCGGCCTATCGCGGAGCCGCCTATGTGGGCGCCCAGATCGAATCCATTCTGGCGCAGGACTGTGAGGACTGGTTCCTGATCCTTTCCGACGACGGGGAGGAAACGGCGGACGTCCTGGATTATTATGCCCGGTCCCATCCGGACCGGATCTGTCATCACCGCGCCGGCCGGCGCTTCGGCAGCGCGCAGAAGCATTTTATGTATCTGATCAGCCGCTTCGGCGGCGAGGCTCCCTATACGATGTGCTCGGATCAGGATGACGTCTGGCATCCCGACAAAGTGCGCCGGACGCTGGAAGCCATGGAAAAAGCCGAAGCCGAAGCCGGCGCCCGGATCCCGCTGCTGGTCCATACGGACCTGCGCGTGGTGGACGGGGAACTTCACGAGACGGATCCCAGCTTCATGCATTTTTCCCGCATCGACGGCTCCCGTCTGGCTTTCCACCAGCTGCTGGTGCAGAACGTGGTGACCGGCTGCACCATGATGATCAACCGTCCGCTGGCCGCGTTGGCCGCACGGGCGGAAGATGAGCCCCGCATGCTGATGCATGACTGGTGGCTCGCCCTGACCGCTTCGGCCCTGGGCCGCGCCGTATTTCTGCCGGAAGCCACCATGGACTACCGCCAGCACGGCAGCAATGTGGTCGGCGCCAAAAACGCCGGCTCCCTGTCCTATATGGTCAGCCGCCTGAAAGGGGACTACGCGCGGACCATGCGGGATAAAAGCGCTGCGCAGGCCGAAGCCTTCCTGCAGTGCTATGAAACGGAATTGACCGAAAAGCAGAAGGAAGTCTGCTCCGCCTTCGCCGCGATCGCGCGGCAGGGCCGATGGGCCAGACTCCGCACGCTTCAGAAATATCATCTGTGGAAAAACACCCTGCCCCGCCGGATCGGCCAGGGCATCCGGTGGTAACAGATTTAACAGGAAACGGCGCGCCCGCTTCGGGATCAGGAGGATCCGTGATGGTTCATGGCATAGGCGTCGACATATGCAGGATCTCCCGCATGAGGTCCCACACGCCGGACGATGCTTTTGCGCTCCGGTTCTTTTCCGATGCGGAACGTCTGTATCTGCAGCAGAGAAACACTTCTCTGGCGCAGACGATGGCCGGCATGTATGCGGCCAAGGAAGCTTTTGCCAAGGCGCTGGGAACCGGCATCCGAGGGTTTTCCCTGAAAGAGGCGGAAGTCCTGCATGACGCGGACGGCCGTCCCTTCTACCGGATCACGGGAAAAGCGCTTGCTCTTCAGCATTCCAGAAGCATAGACGAAGTGCTTCTGTCAATATCACATGACGGCGGCCTTGCCATCGCGTTCGCGGTGGCCGAGGGGCCGGATCACCCTGGGGAGGACGCCTCTGCCTTCCCCGAAACAGGAGGAGAGTATGAGTGAAATGAATGACGGCATGATGTGGGCTTTAGTGAAGGAAAAGCCCGAGGAAGGTCTGTGGATGAAGCGGGTCCCGATCCCGCCCGTGGGACCGAACGATGTCAAGATCCGGATCAAAAAGACGGCCATCTGCGGAACCGACGTACATATCTGGCAGTGGAACGACTGGGCGCAGCACACGATCCCCATCGGTCTGACCGCCGGTCACGAATATGTGGGCGAAGTGGTGGAAGTCGGCTCCGCCGTGGAAAGCTACCGGCCGGGCGACCGTGTTTCCGGAGAAGGACACATCACCTGCGGCAAGTGCCGCAACTGTCTGGAAGGACATAAGGAAAACTGCAAGGACGCCAAGGGCGTGGGCGTGAACCGGAACGGCGCCTTTGCGGAGTATCTGGTGATCCCGTCCTCCAACGTCTGGCCCTGCAAGCCGGAGATCTCCGACGATATGTATGCCATTTTCGATCCGTTCGGCAATGCCACGCATACGGCGCTGACCTATGACGTGCTGGGCGAGGATGTCCTGATCGCCGGCGCCGGTCCCATCGGCATCATGGCGGCTGCGATCGTCCGCTTTGCCGGCGCGCGCCATGTTGTTGTCACCGATTTCAACGATTACCGCCTGGACCTGGCGAAAAAGCTCGGCGCGACGCGTCCGGTGAACCTGGGACGCGAAAAGCTGACGGACGTCATGAAGGAGATCGGCATGACGGAAGGATTTGACGTGGGCCTGGAAATGTCCGGCGCGCCTTCCGCACTGCACAGCATGATCCATTCCATGAAGCACGGCGGCAAGATCGCGCTGCTGGGGCTCCAGGGCACATCCACGCCGGTGGATCTGGAAACCGTCATCTTCAACGGCCTGTCCTTAAAGGGCATTTACGGCCGGAAGGTGTGGGATACCTGGTATTCCATGACTACCATGGTACAGGCCGGACTGGATATTTCCGGCATCATTACGCATCATTTCGACGTCCGCGATTTTGAAAAGGGATTCGCCGCCATGATCTCCGGCAATTCCGGCAAAGTCATTCTGGACTGGACAAATATCTGAGAGAAAAAGGAGAAGGTCATGAACAAGCAAGAAGCATTATCGTTCTACAAATCCGAGGTGGACGGCATCCGCGAAGCGGGCCTGTTCAAGGGCGAAGCTCCCTTTAAGTCCCCGCAGGGCGCTCACGTGATCCTGGAAGACGGCCGCCGCCTGCTGTGCATGTGCGCGAACAACTATCTGGGCATGGGCGACAACCCCCGCCTGATCGAAGCGGCCAAGCGGACCTATGACGAACGCGGCTACGGGGTCGCCTCCGTCCGTTTTATCTGCGGCACGCAGGATATCCACAAACAGCTGGAACAGAAGATCAGCCATTTCCTGGAAACCGAAGACACGATCCTGTACTCCTCCTGCTTCGATGCCAACGGCGGTCTGTTCGAGACCCTGCTGGGCGAAAACGACGCCGTGATCTCCGATGAACTGAACCATGCCTCCATCATCGACGGCGTGCGTCTGTGCAAGGCGAAACGCTATCGCTATAAGAACAACGATATGGCGGATCTGGAAGAACAGCTGAAGGCTGCGGACGCGGCCGGCGCCCGGATCAAGCTTATCGCCACGGACGGCGTATTCTCCATGGACGGCATTATCGCCAACTTAAAGGGCGTCTGCGACCTGGCGGATAAATACGGCGCCATGGTCATGGTGGACGATTCTCACGCGGTCGGTTTTATGGGCGAGCATGGCAAGGGCACGCCGGAGTACTGCGGTGTTATGGGCCGGGTAGACATTCTGACCGGTACTTTCGGCAAAGCCCTCGGCGGAGCCTCCGGCGGCTATACCGCGGCTCGCCAGCCCATCGTTGACCTGCTGCGCCAGAGAAGCCGCCCCTACCTGTTCTCCAACACCGTAGCACCTGCTATCTGCGCCGCCACGATCCGCACTCTTGAGCTTCTGGAAGAGTCCACCGCTCTCCGTGACAAGGTACACGAAAACGCTCGCTATTTCCGCGCCGAGATGGAGAAGCTGGGCTTCGACCTGCTTCCCGGTGAGCATCCGATCGTCCCGGTCATGCTCTACGATCCCAAGGTCGCTCACGAATTTGCCCGCAGGATGCTTGAAAAAGGTGTGTATGTCGTAGCGTTCTGTTATCCGGTCGTACCGAGAGGTAAGGATCGGATCCGCACCCAGATCTCCGCGGGGCACTCCAAAGAGGATATCGACTTTGCCGTGAAGTGCTTCGGAGAAGTCAAGCAGGAGATGGGACTGTAATCAGAAGATCCGGAAATATAGAAAAGACGGGAGATGATTCTC
>CADBQE010000117.1 GCA_902796695.1 uncultured Lachnospiraceae bacterium | reverse complement strand
GAAAAGCAAAAATACAACAACATCCTGTGGGTCGATTCAAACTATCCTGATGCGTTCCTGCTGGGTAGTGAGTATTACGTAGATATGCGGGAAATGGACGCTGCACTAACCAGTGCAAACGCAGAACACGCTTTAGTCGATCCGTTGGCCGAACGGAATCTTCAAATGCAGCACTGCTTTGTCGCTTCGGAACGTGAAAATGATGTGGCAAAAGACGCCTTTGACAGGATGATAAGTTTTCTGAAACAACGGGTGCAATAAAAAAATCGGGCCGCTGAGTTTATCGGTGGCTCGATACTTTTTGTATTTTGATCCCGGCACCATTCTGCATTACGAAAAAGTAACCCGGAGTCAGATGTCGGTTTTTCCGATGTCCGGCTTCGGGCATTTTTTGTTATTAACCAGATGACCGAAGGGCGTCATAAGCGTTTTGCAGAAACGCGCAGCTCACACGGAGTGTGATTCAAAGGGTTTGGGAATTCGGGGCATGCAAGCGCCTGGACGAAAATAGCGTTCCAGACCCTGCTTGCCAAGTAGTGAAATGAAGAAAATGGTTTATCTTTTTTTACACAGGGTTAGCCGCGCCTAACGCGTTTCTTCGGAGACGCATTGTGGAGCGGAAAAAGAAATAAAGAAATGCCTTAATAATATTAGATTATCAGAAAAGCGGGAGGAGGCAAGAGGCAAAAACGCCCGGTGCACCCGTCCCCCTGGGCTACCAAAACGCCCAGTGTACCTGTCCCCCTGGGCTGGGGGTCAGGTCAGGGTCCAGGAGGCGAGGTAGGAGGTGGCGTCGGGGAGGGGAAGCGCGGGGTCGCGGATCTCGAATGAGAGGGCGGAGCCGGAGTCGCGGGCGGCGAGTTCGAAGTGGCAGAGGGCGATGCCGAGGTCGACTTTCTGGAGGTCCCAGCCGTCGGCGGCGACGTAGCCTTTGCTGCGTTTTTCGTAGAAGTGGGCGGTGTCGCCGCAGAGGACGATGCGCCAGGGCTGCTTGTTGACGGCGGAGGGGGCCAGGCGGACGGCTTCGAAAGCATCGGCCAGGCGGCCGGCTTTTTCCGGGGTGAGCGGGGCGGTGAACGAGCCGTCAAAGAACAGTTCGCCGAAATCCATGCGGGTATCCGCCCGGATCCCCTTCCGCATCATGACTTCGCGCAGGGACATGCGGGCGGCCGGGGTGCCCAGCGGGCTGACGCAGGGCATCACTTCATCCCCGGTCAGTTCCATGGCGTTTTCGAAGGCGTCCCGCTTCATGGTCCCCGCGATCCAGGTGGTCCCCAGCCCCTGGGATTCCGCAAACAGGACAATTTTCTCGAAAGAATAACCAAATGCTTCTTCCACATGCGGAACACGGTGCATTTTTCCTGCAATATAGGTGTCGGTCCCGGTTATGACCGGGCTGGAGAGTCCGTGTTTTTTCGCATCCAGGATCCGCCAGGCGATGGGGATCTCGTAGGGATTCCGGACCGATTCCGCATACTCCAGCACCGCCCGCACCTGCTCCGGCTGGAGCGGATTTCCGTCAAATGTACGCACGCTTCTGCGGGAGCGAATCGCTTCCATAGTGTTCATCTTGCTGTTCCTTTCTTGTGGTGACAGGGGGACGGTTCTTTTGTCATCTTTCAATCAGTTCCCGTATGATGCGCTCCGTTTCGCCGCGCTTGTTTTCCATGTCGCGCAGCAGCGCCATCTGCGCGCGGGCCCGGGCCAGATTGTGGTCCGGGCGGCTGATGCGGAAGTAAATATCGCCCAGAAGATAGTCGGTCAGAAAGCGGAGGCCGCATTCGTAGGTCATGACCAGGGCGCCGGCCGGCAGGAGGGCGGTTTCGGTTTCGGACAGACTGCTGCCGCACTCCTCAAGGAAGCCGCGGGCGAAGGCTTCAAAAAGCGGCAGGTCAAAGCGGACTGCGGCGGGATCGGCCGCCTCGCCGGCGGGATTGCAGCCGGAGCGGACGGCATCGCCGAAGTCGTTCATGACGTACCCGGGCATGACGGTGTCCAGGTCGATTACCGAGAGGGCCCGGCCGCTGCCGTCGAACAGCACATTGTTCAGCTTAGTGTCATTGTGGGTGACGCGGAGGCGGATGAGGCCTTTTTCGGCCGGCTCCTCATAAAGGTAAGCCAGGGCGTCGCGGGAAAGGAAGAAGTTGATCTCCTTCCAGACGGAGGCGGCCCGGCCGAGCGGATCCTCGGCGACGGCTTTGCGGAACGCCCTCAGGCGTGCGGGCGTATCGTGAAAACCGGGAATGGAAGGGGTCAGCGATGCGGCCGGATAATCCGCCATGAGCCGCAGGAAGCGGCCGAAGGCGGCGCCGCAGCGGGAAAAGACGGCGGCATCGGGAACCGTGTCGTAACTGCGGCTGTCCCGGATAAAGCGGGAGCAGCGCCAGATCTCGCCGATCGGGTCGCGGAAGAAGGGCGCGCCGTCGGGGCCTGTCAGAAACGTCAGCACCTCCTGCCCGGGGCCTTCTCCGTCTTCGCAGACCCGCTGCCGCAGATGCGCCGTGACGGCGGCGAGGTTCTCCATCAGCTTTTCCGGGTCCCGGAATACGGCGCGGTTAATGCGCTGGAGGATCAGCTCCTCCTCCGTATGGTCCGGGGTCAGCACGACGGCCCGGTAGGTGTCGTGGATATGGCCGCTGCCGTACCGGTGGAGCGAAAGGAGCGTGCTGTCCGGGCAGAAGCGGCGGACCGCGGCGGTCCGGTAAGCGGTGCGGGAAGAATCCTCGGGATCGGTCAGACCGGCGCGGTAAGCATCCACGTCGATGACGGCACCGGTGCGGCGCGATTCTTCCGCAGCGAACGCCAGCAGGTGGTTGTCCACGGAAACACGGATGCCGGAGATGGAGGAACTGACGGCCCGGCCGGTCAGATAATCATACAGCGTTTCGATAATCCCGCGGTCCCCGCCGCCGTGGCCGCTGGGCAGGCCGTCCTTCCCGGTCACGGGGATCTCGGCGGTGGTTTTCGTTTCAAAATCATACAAGCGGATCGGTTCTTCATCCGCCGTCAGGGAGGCAAACAGCTCGCCCTTCGTCCCCATGATATGGATCCGGCGGCCGCCCCGGTTGAAGGCGCACATGGTAAAGGTGACGGTCACGCTGTCATCGAACAGCATATTGACGGTCTGATGGTCCACCGCGTCGTTATCGCATTTGAATACACATTTCCCGTACTGGGTCGTGCGCAGCGCGTGCTCCACGTCGCTGTCGGAAGGGGAAGGGATGCGGGTGCAGGCCTCGCGGAACCAGGCGTTGTTTTTATCGTCCAGATAAAGCTTTACGGCGTTGTACGGACAGGTCTCCGCATGCGGGCAGCCGTCCAGGCAGCGCTCCGGCGCATCGGCCGGCGCGTTGGCCCGGGTAAAATAGCGCAGGGAGCCGAAGGACTGGATCTTCCGGCAGGGCTTTCCGATCAGCCACTGCAGGATGTCCAGATCGTGACAGGATTTCTGCAGCAGCATATTCGAAGAACGGCCGGTGTTGCCCCAGTTGCCGCGCACGAAGCTGTGGCTCTGGTGGCGGTTGCCGACATTTTCCTCATGATTCACGGAGATGATCTCCCCCAGCCGGCCTTCGCCGATCAGGCGCTTGATCGCGGTAAACAGCGGCGTATACCGGAGCACATGGCAGACGATGACTTTCACGCCGGCTTTCTCCGCCGCCAGCGCCACCGTCTCGCAGCTGACGGGATCCGGCGCCACCGGCTTCTCCAGCAGAATATCGTACTGCAGCGCGACAGCCGCCATAGCCGGCTCAAAATGATACGCATCCAGCGTCGCGATCACGGCCAGATCCGCGATCTTCCCCAGCGCGAACATCTCCCTCCAGTCCGAAAAGCACCGCTCCTGCGGGATCTGATGCCTGTCCCGGATATAATGCCGCCTGCTCTCCAGCGGCTCCGCCACCGCCACGACCTTATACCGCTCCGGCATCTCCCGCATAATATCCGTATACGTCCGCCCGCGGTCGCCCGCACCTACCAGAACCACCGTCACCTGCTTCTCCATACTGCCGCCTCCCTGCCGCATATTCCACGAATTATCCGCCCCTATCATATCCTCCCCGCCGGAACGTGTCAACCGCCCGAGCCCAGGGGAACGGGTACACCGGGTGATTCCACCGGGCAGCCCAGGGGGACGGGTACACCGGGCAATGCGGCACCCCGCCGCGCAAAAACAGTTGGCATTTCAAGCGGGTTGCGATATAGTGGAAGCATAGACACGGAAGACGGGGAAGGGACGAGAGGGCCCGGCCCGCCGGAGGAAGGAGAGCGGCTTATGAGAAAGGTTCTGTTTGGGGTTTCGGCGGCGACGTTTGCGCTGCTGTACGGATTGCTGGCACTGGTTCTGCTGGTGGTGTTTCATCTGACGAATGTCCCGCTGATAGCGGCGGTGGTGATCACGCTGGCGGTTATGATCATCCAGTTCCTGATTTCTCCGTTTCTGACGGATATGACGCAGCAGTGGTTCTATCATACCCGCTTCGATGCGGAAATGCCGGACTACCTGCGGACCTTCATTGAGGAAGTCTGCCGGGAGCAGAAGATGAAATACCCGCGCATGGGGTACATCGATGACGGCGCCCCCAACGCGTTTACCTACGGCCATACGAAAAACAACGCGCGCATCGTGCTCACGCGCGGCATTTTCGAGCTGCTGAGCGAGGACGAGGTCAAAGCGGTCGTCGCGCACGAGCTGGGCCATGCGGTGCATTATGACATGCTGCTGATGACGATGGTCGAGCTGGTGCCGACCGTGATGTACGGCATCTACCGGGGGCTGACGGACAACCTGCGCTTTTCGGGCGGCTCCGGCGACAATGACGACAAGGCGAAATCGGCCGCGGTCCAGGCGGCGGTCGCCGCGGCGGCCTATATCCTGTATATCCTGACCCAGTATATCGTACTCTGGTTCTCCCGCACGCGGGAATATGCCGCGGACGCCTTTTCCGTAGACGCGACGCGGGATCCGGAAGCACTGGCGCGCGCCCTGATCCAGATCGGCTTCGGCCTGAGCACCCGGGCGGACGCGTCGGACCGGAAGGCGAAAGATCAGAAAAAGAAACCGATCTCGGTCACCTCCGCGAACACCCTGGGCATCTTCGACACAAAGGCCTCCAAATCCCTGGTGATCAGCTGCTTCGAAAACGGCGAGATCAACAAGACGCATATCAAAAACGCCATGAAGTGGGAACTCTGGAACCCCTGGGCCAGATGGTACGAACTGAGCTCCACGCACCCGCTCATCTCCCGGCGCCTGCAGGCCATCGACAGCCTGGCGCCGCAGTACGGCCGCGAGCCGTTCGTGGTGTTCGACCTGGAAAAGCCGGAATCCTATGCGGATGATTTCCTGCGTGAGCTGCTCATCGGCTCCCTGCCGGGCCTGGCGGTCCTGGGCGGCCTGATCCTGGCCGGCCTCTTCTACCTGAAGGACGGCAGCCCG
>CADBQE010000116.1 GCA_902796695.1 uncultured Lachnospiraceae bacterium | reverse complement strand
GCCCACAGCGCGAAGTAGCTCCGGTCTTTGGTCATCCAGTCCATCGGCTCGTCGGAGTAGAGCAAAAGCTCCCCGCCTTTTCCGGCGGCATCGGCAAGCAAACGGATGACGGCGTTTCGCAATCCTTCTGTTCCGTAATAAAACGCGTCATCCGGAACCTTCGGCAGCTTCTGCGCTGTATCGGCCGGGATCCCGCCGGGGGTGAATTCGTCCAGGACCTGCAGCAATTTCCGGGCTATGGCATTGCTCTCCTCCTCGGGAGCTGCTTCATAGAGCCAGGCTGAAACCGCCTCTGTGTCAAACTGCTCTTCACTGGTCCCGCACAGTGCGGCAAGCTTTGCTGTCTTTCCGGTCTTTTCCGCACGGAAAACCAGGACATCGGACAGCTTTTCGGCAAGCCTGGTATTTCCGTGGGGCGAATAGATGCCTTTGCGGTACCGGCTGACAAGGGAACTGTCGATATTCAGAAGCGCGGCAAGATGGCTGTTGGACAGTTCCAGGAGCGTTACGGCACGGTCCAGCCGCTCCCCGAATGATTGCCTCTGCAGCATTCGGACCCGCTTGCTCTTCGGTGTGGATGCGTGCGCAGGCAGCATGATCTCATCCGTTCCGTAGAGCCATGAAACCAGCGCGGGAAGCAGGGCATCCCGCGTGATATCAGAGCTGTGGCAAAGCGCCTGCAGGGCAGGAAGCATATTTTCATAGTCCGCATAACTGTAGACGCCGTTCACAAATGTTGTCATCGAGCGGCTTGCAGGCTTCGGCGCCCGGTTCCCGGTCTTGAGCTTGGAGATGTTTCCCGACGAGCAGCCGGCGAAGCGGGCAATGTCGGTATTGCTGCACCCAAGCAGGGTAAATAACGTACGGATCCTCTCTGAAAGCATAGCGCAGCACTCCTCCCCTGAAATAGCAGGATCATAATAACACGTGGACAACAATATTGCAATGAAGAAAAGTTGTCCACCATTGCTTCGTGACCGGTTCCGGCTTATACTGATCGTACAGAAATACAGACAAGTGCAGCACCCGTGTTCTTTCCCGGAACGCCGGTACGCAAGCAAAAAAAAGCATGCTGTGCGCAGCACGCAGGAGGTATATATGAAATACTGCTTTAAATGCGGAAATGAGATGCCCGACGAAGCCGTGTTCTGCAGCAGATGCGGCGCGAAACAGCCCGTAAGCGAAGAGCCGGCGCAGCCTGCCGCTCCGGCACCTGCCCCTCAGCCTGTCCTCCCGGATCAGGCCGAACCTTGCAATCCCCGCCGCGGGAAGACCGCGGGCACGGACAGCTCCGATCCCTATGTCAGCAGGAACGTGCTCCTCTGCACGGACGGCAAGTACCGCTGGGTCTACGAGATGAATCTATTCAAGGATCTGTGGGTCTTCTGGATGATCCTCAAGATCTTCGGCGGCATCATCCTCGCCGGCATGGTCCTTTCCCTGATCATCGAGCTTTTCGGAGACCACAATTACGCATCCGTCCTTCAGATGGGCGGCATCATGGCGGCCATCTTCCTGGGGCTTTCTGTCCTGGGCTACCTGCTCTACGCGGCCATGATGGGCGGCAAATACTGCGTTATCTTCGCGATGGATGAGAAGGGCATCCTGCACGAACAGCAGGCCAGGCAGGCGAAGAAGGCCTCTCTCATCGGCGACCTGCTGGTCCTTGCCGGCGCAGTCACCGGGAACCTCACCACCGTCGGCATCGGCATGACGCATGGCAGCCGAACTGCCATGTATACGGCATTCACAGGGACTAAAAAACTGACCGGCGTCCGCAGGAAGAATACGATCATCCTGCGCGAAGGCCTGAGCAGCAACCGCGTCTGGTGCGAGGATGAGGACTTCGATTTTGTCTGGAACTATATCAAAGCCCGCTGCGAAAGAGCCGAGGTCATCACCCAATAATTACCGCCGCGCCTGAGGCGTTCAGACAAGGAGCATGCCATGAGCAAATTCTGTATCAAATGTGGAAACCCTCTGCCTGACGAGGCAGTCTTCTGCATGAAGTGCGGAAGTCCCCAGCCCTCCGCGCAGGCATCTTCCTCTGCGCAGAAAATGAAGCAGACAGCCCCGTCTGCTTCCGGGCAGGTCCGGCAGCATGCCTCCACACCGCAGCGGGCGGCGCAGCAATGGAATAGAGAACGGCAGTCGGTGCGGGATCAGAGCGGGGCTGCTCGTGCGCCTAAAAAGAAAGGCGGATGTTTCACAAAACTTCTGGCCTTCGTTCTGATCGCCGCCCTCCTCTACACCGGCTTTGCGGACCCGGGCTTCATTTTGAAATGGATCCGCGGAAACGGCGGCGATCCGGGCCATGGCACCGGCGCCGTGGTCATAGACCCGACACAGCCGGCCGGTCCTGCCGAAAAACCCGACCCTGGCGATACGATCGTTCTCGGCAGCAGCAAAGCGATAAGCACCTCCCCCTGCCCGGGCGTTACGGTCAGCGCGCCGGAGAATGCCTTCTGGAAAGATACCGAGGTCAGAATGACGCCGCTGACCGAAGCGGACGGAACGCTTCTGAACACCGTTTCCGCACTGGAAAAAGACGGATACATGGCCATCGCGGGCTGGGAAGTGGACGCCGGTCTGGAGGATGACGAGGTCATCCCGGGTACCTACAGCGTAAGCCTGGATCTGAAAGAACTGGGCATCAGCGAGGTGTTCAACGATTATCTCTGCGTTTACCGTGTCGCGGACGACGGCAGTTATTATCAGTATGCCTCCCGCGTGGAAAACGGGAAGCTCATTTACAGCGCGGATCAGAACAGCATCACGCTGCTGGTGGTCGGCGACTGGCTGCTGCGCGGCATCATCGTGACCGGCATCATTTATATCGGTTATCCCATCTTCAAAAACTGGTACGAATCGGAATTTACCGCTCCCATGAAGTACTTTTACGACTCCGGGAAGAAAAAGGCCGAACTGACCTGCTCGAACAAATACGGCTCCTTTATCCTGCGCTGGGCCCCGGCCGACCTGGGCATCGACGAGGAGGCCAACATGAAGAAAATGGAGGAACTGGCCGCGAAATACAGGGCCCGCGCCCAGGAGCTCTACAAGCAGTATGAAGAAGACAAGCTCTTCAACGCCTCCAGTATCCTGAGTATTTTCTCCCGCAACAAGACCGTGGACGAAGTGGTCCTCGATGCCATCAAGGCGGATCCGGAATACCAGAAGCTCCAGAAAGAGATCAATCTTCCGGACACCGTGGACTATGCCATCGGCTGCATCAACATGTCCTATAAATACCTGAAGGAACAGGAGTACATGAAGGTCCCCACGAACGTGGTCGAGATCGTTTCCACTGCGGGAGGCGGCAACCTGGCCACCTCCATGTCGCGCAAGCTCAAGACACCCTGGGTGCAGATCAATCTGGGCAACGTCAAGAACGGCGGGCAGACGGCACGGGATACCTTCCTG
>CADBQE010000115.1 GCA_902796695.1 uncultured Lachnospiraceae bacterium | reverse complement strand
TTCCGCAGGCTTCTGTGTTGTTTCCTGCGGCTTAGCCGTTGTTTCCTGTTCCTGAGCCGTTGTCTCGGTGCTCTTCGATTCCTGCGGCGTATTTTCTCCGCAAGCACTTAATATAAGAATGCTAACCAGAAGTAATGCGATTAGTCGTAAGTAGTTCTTCTTCATAAAATAGTATCCCGCCCTTACCCGCAAAGAAGCAGGATGGCGGGATGCTCCTTTCATTTTTTACTTGTCAAATTCTGCACCGCCAATCGAATCGCTTGTGGCACATCCTTCATTTTTACGTACTGTGCCACCGTGTTTGCGCTGCGCCCCATTTTCTGACCAACAGCAGCAAAAGTGCCCAACTCTTTATAGAGCCGCTGCATTTCCACGACTTCAGCAGGTCTTACACGCGGCGCGCCCATTATTTACCCTTGCGTGCGGGCTTATCCGCAACCTTTAAGCAGGTATATCATACCCTCCTTACTGGTTGTCCAGTAAAGAGGGTACATATCACAGCAGGGAAGGCTGCGCGGCGCGCTCCGTTAAGAGGTTCGGACGATCGTTTAGTCCGCTTTGCCGAAGTAGACTTTGGCGGCCTGATTATAGAGGTACAAGGCGCGGCACATCGTGAGCAGGTCCGTATCGGAGCTGCCGGCCAGCGCGGCGTTGCACCAGCTCAGGGCGGAAGCCGTAAATTCACCGGTGCTGCCGCCGCAGGAAACGGCGATCGTATTCATCCGATCCAGATCCTTGGCCGCGATGCCCGGGACGCTGACGATCCAGGACCGGCCGCTCTTTCTCACCGTGAGCGCTTTGCCGTCGCAGACCGCTGTCACTTCTTTGGAGAACTTCAGTTGCAGTTCAGTATCGCCTTCCAGGTTCAGAGCCATGCTCAGGTATCCGAGTTTTACCTTGGCATCAGCCGGGATCACACGATCCAGCGCAGGATCGGCTTCGACTTTTGCGGTTTCCTCAGCCAGATAGCCGTTCGGGTTGGCCGGGTTGTCCAGATTGAAGCCGAAGTAGGTCTGTGCGGCGCCGCCGTAGTTCAGGATCGCCTTCGCCAGGCTGACCGTGTTGGCATTGGAGGCGTTCTCAGCCGCGTAAGCAGCCCAGTCAGCCAGAGCGGTCACATAGGTATGGCCGTTCACTTCGCCGATAGCAGTCGTCTTCTCGATCGGCAGTACATTGCCGTTGTTATCGTAGACCAGCAGACCCAGCAGGCAGGTCATTTCCTTGGCAGCGATCTTGCTGTAGGTCAGCGTGAACTCATCGGCGGAGGCATTGTAGCCGTGATCCGCATCGCGGACCAGTTCGAAATCGACGATATCAGGGAACTCGCCGGCGAACTCCAGCGTAGCCTTGGCCGCTTCCTCCGGAACCCGGACGCGCAGGCGGATGCCCAGCTTGCCTTCCAGTTCCAGCGACATGCCGTTCACCTGAGCGTACGGGGAGGCTTCAAACTGCGCGGTATAGGTCACATCGCCCGCCGCGGGAGCAATCTCCGGATCCCAGCCGGTGAAGGTATAGCGGCAGCAGTTTTCTTCCGGCTTCACGGGCGTTTCGCCTTCGTAGACCGGAAGCTCGCCGGCCTGAACATTGCCGCTCTGCAGGACGGTTCCGTCATAGTTCACGAACGTTACGGTGTAGCCCAGCGGATCCGCGAAGCTGTCCGTAAAGCTGTAGCCGCAGACCGTGCAGGTATGGGTGGTGAAGCCCGCTTCTTCTGCGGTAGGAGGCGTCACGACGTCTTCATAGGTGCAGTTTTCGGTCTCGGTCTCGCCGCAGGAGCAGGTGCGGCTGTGCGTGCCGTTCTGATTGGAGGTCCAGTCGCCGTAGGTGTGCTCGTGAGGCGGATCCACCCATTCGGAAGGAGAAGTGGTGAAGTAGCAGATCTCGTCAAAGCCTTCTTTCCAGAAGCGGATGTCGGCGTCGGCTTCGGAATTCAGTCTGAAGTAGCCGCCTTTCGCGAAGGAAAGATAAGGCTTGGTGCCGCCCACGCCGTTGAGGGCGCTGATCCGGCCGTCATTTATGGCGAAGGTCCAGCCGCACAGGCTCTCATTCAGGGCCATGCTGTAAAGGATGTTGCTGCGGTCCGCCAGATAGGTGCCCGTCACGGTATTGGCGAGCGTGTATCCGCCGGTCACGGCTTCCGCGTTAAAGATATACAGGCCGTCCGCGTTCTTTAAGACGTCGTCCGCCAGCGTCATGCCGGAATCGGCCAGCGCCACGGCGCCGCCGTTGGATGCGGTCGAATAGCTCTTGCCCGCTTCCAGGCCCTTCATGACATAAAGGTTATTGCCGGTGCCGCAGGTGATGACGTACTTGCCGCTCCAGTCGGCCGGGGTTTTGCTCAGCAGTTTGTATACGATCGCGCTGCTGTTTTCTTCGCCGTGCACATACAGGGCGTGCAGCACGGTATTGCCGGTAGGGGTAAAGGTCTCACCGGGGCCGCAGTAAACGGGTTCTTCGGTCGTGACATCCAGTTGCTCCGCGGTCCAGCCGATGAAGGTCCAGTCTTCCGCCGCTTCCGCGGTTGCCGGGAGGGTCAGGGATTCGCCCACATAGACTTCGTCCGAAGACACTTCCGTGCCGTTTACCATATACTGCACCGTGTATTTCGGGCGCGGCGCAAAGTTGATCTGCACCGTGCAGTCGGATTCGGGCGTGACGGTGAAGGTGTTGCCGCTCCGGACAACGGAGGCCTCGCCTTCGATCACTTCAAAGCCGTCGACGTAATAGCCCTCATTCGGCGTGGCGGTGATGGTATAATCATTCACGGAAACCGTGCCGTACGCGGGGTTGTTGGCCACGGCGTTCACGTTGTAGACGATGGTCTGGAACAGGGCCCAGGTGGAGTGGACCCGCTGAATATTGTCCACATTTCCGTGGCCGGGATAGGTGTCTTCCGTGGAAACGGTGATCGGGAAGGCTACGTGGTTGGACTTGGCCTGCGCCAGCGTGTAGTTGCTGTAAGCCGGATCCCAGTTGCCGTGAGCGGTTTTGGCTTTGGAGACCGCGTCGGCCAGCGTATCGCCGTCCTTGATATGGCCCAGGATCGCTTCCATATAGATGCGTTCGCCCACGAAGGTGACGGACTGCGAGTAGCCGTAAACGGCTTCCACGCCTTTGTTCCGGAGACCCGTGAACATGCCGTCCGTGGCCATGCCCAGGCAGATGCCCATGTAGACCAGGCTGTTCGGCGCATTCTGCGTCATGTGGTTCGCGATGCATCGGCCGTTGACGTAAGCATAGCCGGAGCCTTTGATGCAGTCGTAGTAGGTGCCGAACTGGCCCTGTCTGGCGACCGTATCCTCGCTGGTGATGCCGGCGTTCGTGATCAGGCAGAGGTAGGACGAGTTGGCCTGGCTGGTATAGTCGTCGTTCCAGTAATCTTCGTAGTCGGTCGTGCCGTGGGAGTCCATGATCACGATCGCGCAGTTCTGGACCGCGTTGGCGATGTTGTTGATATTGGCATTGTACATGCTGTAGCGGTAGTTCGAGGAGCCGCCGGTGACGCCGTACAGGGTCTGCCACATGTTCTTGTAGTAGGGAGAATAGTTGGTGAAGCTGGAATCCTCATAGTTGGAATTGCTCTCCCAGTAGGGCTGGATCAGGCCGATCTCCACGGAGGTGGGGAAGTGGCCGCCGGCCATGGTCTCCGCCAGCTGTGCGCCCCAGGCCGCGGCATCCGCTTCGATCGCGCGGGCTTCGCTTTCGCTTACAACATCCTTGGGGCCGTGGAGTTTGGCTTCCATCCGGGGGTCAAAGCAGCAGGGAATGCCGACCGTGGTCTGCCATACGAGGAAATTGCCGTTCTGCTGCAGGGAGCCTTCCACGTAGGTGTCGGAAGCTTTGATCACGTTGATGACCTCCGGGATCATGGCGACGTAATCCGCCTCGGTCATTTTCCCGATGCCGCCCATGGGCTGGGCTAAGGACGCGGTTTTTTCCGCGATGGGGGTCAGGACGTCCTGTTCCACTAAAGCGTTCTCCGCTTCCGTGTAGACATGGACCTCAGCCGGATCCGCTGCCGGTTCTCTTCCGGCGGCAGACGCCGCGGAAGGAGTCAGACCGAACAGCATGGCCGCCACCAGCAGCAGTGACAGCAGGGATCTGATTCGTTTGTTCATGTTTTTTTCTCCTCTCGGGATAATGTGAACGATGCTCAAAACAAGCGCCTATAGTTAACCTCAATTATGATAGCAATTGCAGGTCTGTTTGTCCAGTTATTTATCGCTCCGAATGGAGAAAAATGAGTAATTTTCCGCTCGTATCTTCTCCTGCCGGGCCGTTTCCCGCACGATCTTTCTCTTGCGGAAGCGGGCGGAACATATTATGATGAAATATGGGCCGCCGGCGGCGATGCCGGAGGCCGGGTTCTCAGAACCGGAAAGGAACCAGAGATGAAGAAATTTGTGTATTATGCTCCGACGGAGATCGTTTTCGGCCCGGACACCGAGCTCAGAGCCGCAGAACTGGTGCGGAAATACGGCGGCAGCCGGGTCCTGGTGATCTACGGCGGGCACTCCGCCGTGAAAAGCGGCCTGATCGGCCGGATCGCGGAGAATTTAAGAGCGGCCGGTCTGGAAGTGCTGGAGCGGGGCGGTGTGGTGCCGAACCCTCTCGTTTCCACGGCCCGCGAAATGGTAAAGGCCGGCCTGGCCTTCGGCGCGGACTTCGTGCTGGGCGTGGGCGGCGGCAGCGTGATGGATACGGCCAAGGGCGTGGCGCATGCCCTGGCGAGCCCGGAGCATGACATCTGGGACTTCTGGACCGGCACGAAAGTGACGAAAAGCCTGCCCGTCGGCGCGGTTCTCACGATCTCCGCCGCCGGCAGCGAGACCAGCAATTCCGCCGTGCTGACCAACGACCTCGTTACGCCTCCGACCAAGCGCGGCATCAACACCGACTTCAACCGCTGCCGGTTTGCGATCATGAATCCGGAGCTGACCATGACGCTGCCGAAATTCCAGATCGGCGCCGGGGCTGCCGATATTTTCATGCATACATCCGAGCGCTATTTCGCGGCGATCCTGGGCAATCACTTAAGCGACGAGATCGCGGAAGGCCTTTTCCGGGACATCATTTTCTACGGCCCGCGCGGCGTGGAGGACCCGTCGGATTATGAGGCCATGAGCGAGATCATGTGGTGCGGCAGCGTCTCCCACGTCGGTCTGACCGGCATCGGCTCCAAGGGCGACACCCCCCGCGACGGCGACTGGGCCTGCCACCAGCTGGGCCTGGCGATCTCCGCGCTTTACGATTCCACGCACGGCGCCACCCTGACCGCCGTCTGGGCCGCCTGGTGCCGTTACGTGAAAGACGCCAACATCGCCCGCTTCGCGCAGTTTGCCCGCAAAGTATACGGCATCACCGAGCCCGACGACGAAAAAGTCGCCGAAGAAGGCATCCGCCGCACGAACGACTTCTTCCGCAGCCTCGGCATGCCCCTCTCCCTCACGGAACTCCTGGGCCACACCCCCACCGACGAAGAGATCGAAGCCATCGCGACCGAATGCACCTACGGGAAGAAGCGTACGATCGGCTCCTTCAAAGAACTGAACTTCGACGACATCACCGCCATCTACAAATCCTGCCGCTGACCCCGGCGCCGCAGAATTGTAATAATATCCGCATAGGCCGGAGGAATCCGCAAACCGGCAGGCCCGGCGGGCCGAAACCACGGGGTATTTCGTAGGGGCCGATGTGCCATCGGCCCGCGGAGGAATCCGCGAACCGACGGGCCGAAACCACGGGTGTTTCGTAGGGGCCGATGTGCCATCGGCCCGCAGAGGAGTCCGCGAACCAACGGGCCGATTGCAAATCGGCCCCTACATGAGGTTTCCTCGAACCGGCGCCGATGTGCCATCGGCCCGCAGAGGAATCCTCAAACCGACGGGCCGATTGCAAATCGGCCCCGACATGGGGTTTCCTCGAACCGGTGCCGATGTGCCATCGGCCCGCGGAGGAATCCTCGAACCGACGTGCCGATTACAAATCGGCCCCTACATGGGGTTTCCTCGAACCGGGGCCGATGTGCCATCGGCCCGCGGAGGAATCCGCGAACCGGCGGGCCGAAACCACGGGGTGTTTCGTAGGGGCCGATGTGTCATCGGCCCGCGGAGGAATCCGCGAACCAACGGGCCGATTGCAAATCGGCCCCTACATTGAAAAACACTCCCGGTTTTCCGGGAGTGTTTTTTAGAGTTGGGTGAGGGCGTGTTCGATGAAGGGAGTGAGCCAGAGGAGGTGGCCGGCGCGGGTGGGATGGACGGCGTCGGCCATGTAGAGGGGGCGTTTTTCTTCGGGGAGGGTGCGGAAGAGGGGGGCGTTCCAGAGGTCGATGACGGGGACGGCCCATTTTGCGGCGATTCGGTGCAGCAGCAGGACCAGGGCGTCGTAGCCTTCGCCGGCGCGCGGGCAGGTGTAGAATACGACGGGGCAGTGCCAGGTCCGGCGGGCGTAGGCAATGATGTACTCGATGGCGCCGGCGACCGTCCGCGTATCGAAGGTGTCCTCGTCAAAGCCTTCCGCGACCGTGCCCGCGGGCTTGCCCTGCAGGGCGTCGTTGGTCGAGAGCTGACAGATAAACAGGTCCGCGTGCGGGTCCGTCAGGCGTTTGAGGCGCGCGATATAGGAGTCGGAGCCATCGTCCGTGAGCGTCGTGCCGGAGACCGCCTCCTTCGTCACGGTGCAGCGGTTCCGCACCGCGATATAATCCGCGAAAGAATTCCGCAGCGCGCAGGCGCCGCGCGTGACGGAGGAGCCCAGGAAGATCAGGTGACGGCCGGCGAGCGGGCTGTTTTCGAGCGGCATCACGTTCTCGGGTGCGTACTGCGGGGCGTTGCCCGGCAGCGCGGTATAATCGATTTTTCCGGTCCGGGTCATTTATTCGGCATCCTCCTCGGCCAGCATGCGCACCGTTTCGCCGTCAAAGGTCAGTTCGGCCAGGCAGTCGCCGCGGCGGACCGGCGGTTTCACGCGGCAGGCCTTAAGGCGCCGCACCGCTTCGATCAGATGTTCCCGCGCCAGGCTCCGGTCGCTGCGGACGCTGACTAACGGGGTCGTGCCGCCTTCCATCTTCAGAGTGGTGGTGAGGGTCCGCATCGGGCGGACTTTTTCCTGTTCCGCGAAGATCAGGCCGCGGGGGCAGAGATTTCCACTGATCGCCCCGGTTTCGGGATCGATCATGATCTGGCAGCCGTTGGGGCAGATCGGGCAGGTCACGCTGCCGGGCTTCGGCAGCCCCTTGACCAGTCCGGAGACGGGGCGGAACAGCCAGGGCTTAAGCGGCTCACCGGCGGCAAAGCGCGCGGCGTTCTCTCCGGCCAGCGTTCCCTGCAGGGAGACATAGTCCGCCAGATCCATCACCTTCCGGCAGTTGCCGCAGGCAAAAACGCCCGGGATGTCCGTCATCAGGAAGCGGTCCGTCACCGCGCCGCGGGTCTTCTCGTCCACGGCCAGGCCGGCGGTCAGCGCCACCTCGTTTTCCGGGATCAGGCCCACGGAAAGCACCAGCGCGTCGCAGGGGATGATCCGGGCCGTTCCGGGGACCGGTTTCATGGCCTCATCCACGGCGCTCACTTCCACCGCTTCCAGCTTCCGTTTGCCGATAATATTCGAAACCGTGTGCGACGTATACAGCGGGATCCCGAAATCGTACAGGCACTGGCTGATATTCCGGGCCAGTCCGCCGGGTTCCTTCATGACTTCCAGCACGGCTTCCACGTGCGCGCCCTCCAGCGTAAGGCGGCGGGCCATGATGAGGCCGATGTCGCCGCTGCCCAGGATCACGACACGCTTCCCGCACAGGATATTCCGCACATTGACAAAATTCTGCAGCACGCCGGCCGTAAAGATGCCCGCCGGGCGGGTCCCGGGCACGGAGATGGCGCCGCGCGTCCTTTCGCGGCAGCCGGTCGCCAGCACGATGCTGCCGGCCTCAAATTCCGCCAGGCCTTCCGCGCCCTGCGCCAGCAGCGTCCTTTCCCGGGTCATGCTGACCGCCTGCAGACCCAGACGCAGCGTCACGCCGGCCTCTTCGGCCTCCGCCAATGCCTTCGCCGCATACTCCGGCCCGCTGATCGATGCTCCGTAGCGGATCAGCCCGAATCCGTCATGAATGCACTGATTCAGGATCCCGCCGGCCTTCCGGTCGCGGTCAAGCAGGATCACGCTTTCCGCGCCGGCTTTTTTCGCCGCCGCGGCCGCCGCCAGCCCGCCGGGGCCGGCGCCCAGTACCAGTACGTCACACCGTTCCATCACTTCACCTCCCCGGAAAACATTTCGCTGCCCGGTCCGCGCAGCGTGACTTCTTCCGGCCGCATCCCGTATTCGCGCACCAGCATCTCCACGATCCGGTTCAGGCAGTAGCCGCCGTTGCAGCGTCCGGTGGTCGCCCACGCCCGGTATTTCACCGCGGACAGGCTCCGCGCGCCCAGCGGATTTTCGATCGCCCAGCGGATCTCCGCCTTCGTCACGCGCCGGCAGCGGCATACGATCTCGCCGTATTCCGGGTCTTCCCGGATCAGCCGCTCCTGCTCCGCACGCTCCAGCTTCGCAAATACAGGCGGGAAGCGGTGCGTCCGAACCGCGCCTTCCTTCGGCGTAAGCGGCAGATGCTTTCCGACCATCTCCCGCACCATCAGGGCGATCGGCCGCGAAGCCGTCAGCCCCGGGGATTCGATCCCCACCAGATTGATGAGCCCCGGGCAGGCCTCTTCCTCTTTGATCACGAAATCCCGGTAGCCGCCCTCGTTTTCCGGCGCCAGCTTGGCCCGGATCCCGCTGTAGGCGCCGATGATATGCCGCCGCTTAAGCTGAGGCAGCAGCGCCTGCGCCTCCCGCCACAGCTTGTCCATGACGGCCGGCGTCGTGGCATAATCGTCCGGCTCCTCGATATATTCCGCGCTGGGCCCGATAATGATATTGCCGTGGATCGTGGGCGTCACGTGCACGCCCAGTCCGCCGATCCCCGCTTTGAGCGCCGGATAGACCGGCATGGGCAGCAGGTCCTGCGCCACCTCGTCCAGAATGAAATATTCGCCCCGGCAGGGATAGATATGATATCCGTCCACGCCGGCCATGGCACTGACCCGGTCCGCCGCAAGTCCCGCGGAATTGATCAGGATGCGGCCGGTATAACTGCCCTTCGGGGTCGTTACCGTAAAGCCGCCTTCCTCCCGCCGGATCCCGGTCACCTCTTCCCCGAAGCGGAACGTCACGCCGTTTTCCGCCGCGTTTTCCGCCATTGCGATGCAGTATTTGAACGGATCCAGGATCGCGGTCTCCGGGCTGTAAAAGCCGCCGATGCCGCCCACGCCCGGGACCAGCTCCTCCAGTTCCTCTTTTCCGATCAGTTTAAGGCCCCGGCAGCCGTTGGCATCGCCCTGCGCCTTCAGCTTCCGCAGGATCTCCCGATCCTCCTCGTCAAAGGCCACGAGCGTTTTCCCGGTCTTCCGGTACGGCACGTCCAGTTCGCGGCAGAGCGCTTCCATCCCGCGGCTGCCTTCCACGCAGAGCCGGGCCATCAGGCTGCCCGGCCGGTTGTTGAACCCGGCATGCACCACGGCGGAATTCCGGCCGGTGGTCCCGGCCGCGACGTCGCATTCTTTTTCCAGCACCAGCACATCCGGCTGATAAAACGAGAGTTCCCGCGCGATGGTGCAGCCCACCGCACCGGCCCCGATAATGATCACATCCCTCATGGACCGCTCCTTTGCCGCCGTCTCCGCGCCGCGGCGCGGGAAGGCCTTTCGGATCTTAAATCCGTCCTATCATAGCACAGTTCCCGCCGGATAGCACTCTCCGAACTCACGGTTGAATAAAAAAATCCGTTTTGCTATGATGAACGGGAGCAGAACTCTGCGGGAGGACACATTATGGCAGACCCGATCCCGGTAAAGCCCATTACTTCGGAAGCAATTCTTATCCTGTTGCTGATCTCTGTCCTGGCGTTTGCGGCCGGGATCCTGATCCTGTGCTGTAAAAGACTGCTGAACAGAAACGGTCTCCCTTTTGAGAAGAGAGGCCTTCCGGCTCTGCTGTGCCTGCTGCTCGCGGTCTTTCTGGTCCGCTATACCACGGGCCGGAGCGGCCTGATGGAGTACGGTCTCCTGGGCGTCGTGGAAGAAGGCTTCAACAGCCTGCTGCACTCCTTCCAGTCCTTCACGATGGATGAAGGATACACGGAATATCTGTCCGCCGGGAAGGAGATGATCTCCCGCCTGACAGACAGTCCCTTCCTGATCGGTGCATACGCTTTTTACGTTTCCGTCCTGAACGCGGCCTGCGCCTTATCCGGCGGCGCCGTTCTGCTCACGATCATCGCCAACCTGTTCCCGCGCCTGAAGCTCTTCCTGTCCACACGGTTTACCAGGCGCCATATCTGCTGCTTTTCCGAGTCCGGCCCGGAATCCGCCGCGTTAGCGGAAAGCATCCGGCAATGCGCGCCCGGCCGCGAAAAACTGAAAAACGCGCTGCTGATCTTCTGCAATGCCGGGCCGGATGCCCCGCCGGAATCCCTGGAGCAGGCCCGCCGCCTTGGCGCGCTGCTGACCGACATCAGCCTGCCCGAGCTGAATCTGAAGCCCTCCGCCGCCGGCCGCACTTTCTTCCTGACCGGCTCGGACGACAGCAATCTGAACGTCCTCAGCAGTCTTTCCCGGGAAACGGACACGGCCCGCTTTGCGGGCAACGACGCCATTTATGTGTTTGCCAACGACCACTACGGGAACCTTCTGGAAAAGTCCGTCCGCAGCCGGATCAACGATCGGATCCGCGCCGAGGGCGGAAGCGATCCCGGCCGGATCACGCTGTTTTCCGTGAACCGCTACCGCAGCCAGGTCTATCAGCTGATCAAGACCCATCCGCTGTTTGAGGCGCTTCCGGAAGACAGCAAGGAGCTGCGCATTGCCATTTTCGGCTCCGGACGGATCGGCACGGAAATGTTCCTGTCCGCCTGCTGGTGCGGGCAGATGGCGGACCGCCGTCTGAAGATCACGGTCATCTCCGAGGAAGACCGGACAAGCTTTGAAAAACGCATCGATCACGTCAGCAGCGAGATCCTCCGCATGTCCGCGCAGACTCCGGATCCGAAGCTGCTGGAGATCGGCCCGCGCCTGGGCACGGCGGACTGCTACTTCAGTTACGAGTATATTCAAAGCGACGTATACCGGGACGGACTGGAGCAGATTCTGACGGCAGAGCGGCCCGCACCGCAGAACGGACGCCTGGCCGATTTCGACTATTTTGTCGTCGCCCTGGGATCGGACCGCAGAAATATGGAGACCGCGGAGCAGATCGGCCGGACCGTTACGGTCAAAAGCACCGCCGTCAGACCCTCCGGCGTCCGGGTCCCGATCGCCTGCGCGATATGGAACGACGAGATGAACGCCGCCCTGCAGCAGATGGAAGAAGCCGGCTTCGACCGCGTGGACATCATCCCCTTCGGGTCCATGCGCTCTTCCTTCGATATCCGGACCGTCCTGCTGGAAGAAGTCCGAGACCGCGCCGAAAAGATCCGGGATATGTACGAACAGCGGATCGCCGCAGGCCTGAGCCGGAGCAAAAAAATCGAAGAAGATCCTTATGCCTACTGGGCCAACGTAGCCCGGGCGATCCATACGCAGTATAAAGCCGCTTCTCTGGGTCTTTCCGCAGCGGACCGCGCGGAAACGCCCACGGAGCTCTATCTGAAAATGTGCCGTTTCTTAAGTCTGGTCAGCGGGATCCGCTCTCTGCTTGAGAAAACCGGGACGGAGCCGGAGCCCGGTACGGAAGCAGCAGACCGGCTCCGCCGCCTGACAGAAAGCGCCGAAGCCGACTACGCTTCCCTGCAGGCTTTATCCTCCTGCCGGCCGGGTCCTGAGACTCTTTCCGGGATCCGCACTTATCTGGAGCACTGCCATCAGGCTGTCCTCGCCGCCGGCGCGTTCCTGAGCGGAGCGTCCCCGGCCGAGGTCCGCAGCCTCCTCAAAGCTTCGGAAGCCGAATTCCCGGCCGTTTTCCATCGGCTGGCCTGGCTGGAGCACCGCCGCTGGTGCGCCTTCATGCGCACGGAAGGCTTCCGCTGCCCTACGCTCTCCGAGGAAGCTGCCTACATCGGCCGGCTCCCGGACGGCAGAAACGCCGGACGCCACAAGGACCTGACGCTCCTGCTTCACCCCTGCCTGGTGGAGTGCGATCAGAACGGCCTGCGTCCCGACCTCCTCTCCTGTCCCGAAGAGGAGCTGGACAACCTGGACCTTGCCTCCCGGCGCTTCCTGACCCTGCCGGCCTACGCCTCCAAGGGACTGGAGACCTATGATTTCAAGATCTATGACTATCCGGAATATGAATTCTGACGGAAAGACCCGCGGCGCGGACAGCCGGGGAAGGAATGGCTTATGAATTATTATCTGATCCGGGAGACCCTGGTAAGCTGCACCGCGGATGACATCGCGGACGCGGATGCACCCTATGTGGCGGTCCTGACGCCGGATGAGTGGCGCCGGGAGCGGGAACGGTTCGCGATGGGCATCGATATGGAGGCGGACCTGCCGGTGCTGGCGCAGACCCGCGTGGAGGTCAATTACGATTCCCTGACGGGCAGCATCGCGATCCCCGCCGTGGGGCAGTCGGAGCACCTGTCCGGAGCGTTTGCGTTCGCGCTCGATGAAAGAGGGGTCGTTTTTATTGATGAAGGGGGCCTGGCGGAAGCCATCATCCGGGCCGTGGCGGACAGCCGGCGCTGGCGCATGCCCGGGCTGGAGCGCTTCCTGTACGATTTCCTGGAGCAGATCATTGCGCCGGACCTGGCGCGGCTGGAGAAGCTGGAGCAGACGCTCGAAAAGCTGGAGGACGAGATCCTGGCCGGCGATACGGAGCCTGCTCTCGCGCGGCTCAACGACATCCGCGGCGACCTGCTGGACCTGAACCTGCATTACGGCCAGCTGCTGGACCTGGGCCTGGAACTGGAAGAAAACGAAAACGGCTTTTTCGCGGAGGAAAACCTGCGCTATTTCCGCCTGTTTGCCGCCCGGGCCGACCGCCTGCGCGACACCGTAAACAATATGCGCGACTATACCGTGCAGCTGCGCGACCTGATCCAGACCCGGACC
>CADBQE010000114.1 GCA_902796695.1 uncultured Lachnospiraceae bacterium | reverse complement strand
GAATTCCGCCCTGCGGATCAATATGGACGATTACCAGACCATGCTGCTCAACATGAAGCTCCATCCGACCGCCTTAAAGACTGTGGAAGACATGGAAAAAGTCGCCGCTATGATCCGCACCTATCTGACAAACGGCGGCAAGCATATTCAGTTCAACGTAACCGACAAGGAGCAGCTGGAAGAAGCTCAGCGGGAGCCCGAGCTGCATAAAGACCTGATGGTGCGGGTAGCCGGGTACAGCGCCTATTTCGTATATCTTAACGACAAGATGCAGAAAGAGCTGATCGACCGGACCGAGAACAGACTGTAAAGAAGGAGGTTGTTCCGTGAAAGAGCAGTACAGAATCCTTTTTGATCCCATGCGCATCGGCAAACTGGAACTCAAAAACCGCTTTGTCATGGCGCCCATGGGGCCGCTGGGGCTGGGAGATGCGGACGGCGGCTTCAATCAGCGGGGCATCGACTATTATACGGAACGTGCCGAAGGCGGGATCGGCATGATCGTGACCGGCGTGACGTTTCCGGATACGGACGTAGAGGAGCACTCCTGCCCCGGTGTTCCGAGTCCGACCCTGAACGAGCATCAATTCGTGCGCAGCAGCCGGGAGATGACGGAGCGGATCCACGCGTACGGCGCCAAGATCATTCTGATGATGTCGGGCGGTTTCGGGCGCGTATCCATTCCGGAGGACCAGGGCGCGGAAAACCCGGTCGCCCCGTCCCCGATCCAGCACCGCTGGCTGGACAAGACCTGCCGGGAGCTGAGCATAGAGGAGATTCATCATATCGTTAAGATGTTCGGGGAAGGCGCCCGGACCGCCAAACGGGCCGGTTTTGACGGAATCATGATCCATGCCGTGCATGAGGGGTATCTGATCGACCAGTTCGCGATATCGATGTTCAACAACCGGACGGACGAATACGGCGGATCCTTGGAAAACCGTCTGCGTTTTGCGCGCGAGATCCGCGAGGAAATCGCGAGGACCTGCGGGCAGGATTATCCGGTCATCATGCGGTTTTCTCCCAAGAGCTTTATTAAAGACTGGCGGGAAGGCGCACTGCCCGGCGAGGAATTTGAGGAAAAGGGCCGGGATCTTCCGGAGGGTCTGGAGGCCGCGCAGCTGCTGGTCAAATACGGCTACGACGCACTGGACGTGGACGTAGGCTCCTATGACAGCTGGTGGTGGAGCCATCCGCCGATGTATCAGGAGAAGGGGCTCTATCTGCCCTATGCGAAGATGGTGAAGGACGTGGTTGACGTTCCGATCATCTGCGCCGGGCGGATGGATGATCCGGAGCTCAGTTCCGGGGCCGTGCGTTCGGGTATGATTGATTTTGTCTCGCTCGGACGTCCCGTGCTGGCGGATCCGGACTATGTGAACAAGCTCCGAGCCGGACGGGAGGCGGATATCCGCCCCTGCATTTCCTGCCAGGAAGGCTGCATGGGCCGCATTCAGAACTTCTCCCTGATCAACTGCGCCGTCAATCCGCAGTGCGCCCGCGAGCGGTATTTTGCCTACACCCCGATCCTGAAGAAGAAAAAAGTGGTGATCGTCGGCGGCGGTGTGGCCGGGATGGAAGCCGCGCGGGTTCTGGCGATCCGCGGGCATGAGCCGGTGCTGTACGAAAAGAGCGGCGCGCTGGGCGGCGCGCTGGCCGAGGCTGGCGTCCCCAGCTTCAAAGAGGATGACCGGGCCCTGATCCGCTGGTATGAGCACACCATCCGGCAGCTGGGCGTGGAGATCCATCTGAACACGGAGCTGACCGCGGAAAAGCTGGCGCAGATGTCCTATGACACGCTTCTGATCGCCACCGGCGGACTGGCCAAGACTTTCAGCCTGGGCAGTGAAAAGCCCGTCGTCGATGCCAAAACAGCGCTGCGCACCCGGGCCGAAGGGCTGGGAGACCGCGTGGCCGTGATCGGCGGCGGCATGGTCGGCTGCGAGATCGCCCTCTGGCTCGCAAAGGACCTGAAGAAACAGGTCACCGTGGTGGAGGCGCTGGACAGACTGATGGCTGTCAATGCCCCGATCTGCTCCGCCAACCGCGACATGCTGGAGCGCCTGATCCCCTTTACGGGCTGCGACGTGAGACTTCACACCACCGCCGTACGCACCACGGAAACCGGGCTGCTTCTGCGGGATCTTAAGAGCGGCGAAGAAAACGGGATCGCTGCCGATTCGGTGATCCTCGCCGTCGGCTTTGTCCCGAATGACCGCCTCTTCCGGGAGCTGCGGGATTCGGATGAGATCTATGCGCTCGGCGACTGCCGCCAGTTCAAGAATGTTCATCAGGCGGTATGGGATGCGTTTGAAGTTGCAAACCATATCTGACAGCGCATAAAAAAAGGCGCCGGTACTTTTCGAAACCGAAAACGTGCCGGCGCTTTTTCAGTTAATCCGATCAGAT
>CADBQE010000113.1 GCA_902796695.1 uncultured Lachnospiraceae bacterium | reverse complement strand
TTCATAGTCCGCCTCTGTTCTCAGTCTTCCCAGTACAGCAGCTTGGTGCCGACGCCGGTCTCAACGGCCTTCCGGTAGCAGCGGGTCATTACGGCCAGGTCCAGCATGCCCGTCCCGATCGCGTTAAAGTAGATAATTTCCTCATCGTTTTCCCGGCCGGTCTTCGTGCCGTTCAGGATCCCGCCCAGCTGTGCATGAATGTCCTCATCCTTGATCAGGCCGTCGCGCCACATTAACGCAACCGTGCTGACCATGCGGTGCTTGATATTGAACCAGTTGTCCACCACGATCTTGTCTGCGATCTTAACGCAGTCATATTCCACTTCGTAGTCCGCGAAATTGCAGAGCAGCGTGCCCTTCTTCAGCCATTCCGCCTTGATGAACGGTCTGTCGGCCAGCGTTACGCAGACCGTGATGTCGCTTTCCCGGACAGCGGCTTCCAGATCGGAGGCAAATACGAATTCCACCTGCGGATACAGCTCTTTCGCTTCTTTAATATAACGTTCCGCATTCGCCTGGATGATGTCGTACACATAGACCTTCTCGATGCCCGGACGGACGATCAGGATCGCTTCCAGCTGCGTACGTCCCTGTGCGCCGGCGCCGCAGATCGTGAGCACTTTGGAATCTTCCCGTGCCAGCAGTCTGACGGCCACGCCGCCGGAGGCGCCGGTCCGCTTGGCGGAGACTTCGGTCCCGTCGGCAATGCAGAGCGGCAGCTTGGTATCCGGATCGTTCAGAACCATCGTCACGCTGGCGCGCGGCAGGCCCTGCTTGTAATTCTGAGGACCGCTCCCGATCCACTTGATGCCGGCCATGTCGTATTCGCCGCCCAGATAGCCGGGCATGGCGTTGATGCGGCCCAGAACGTTTTCGTCTTCCGGGGTCTTGCCCCATCTGACGACCATCTTGCCGGGGGTGATCACATCACCGTTTTCCGTCAGCACATAGGCGCGCTCCACGTCATGCATTACTTCACGCATGTCGCCCGCTCCCAGGTTATGCATGTCCTTGTTGTTCAGGAACAGGATTTCTCTGCTCATCACACAATGTCCTCCGTTTTCTATTTTCCGGCTTAAGCCGCCCTAATAGTAACACAGGTCTGCCTCATAATCAAGCAAAATAATATTCGTATTACTTTCTTTTCTTCCGTCCCATTTGACAGATTCGTTTTTCCGTATATAATGGTAGGCATCAGAGCCGGCAGCCGCCTGCCGGCACACAACAAGGAAGGCTCTCATGGATAATTTATTCAAAGGCCTGCGGGAAAGTTATCCCGGCCTGCCCAAGACCAAAAAGAAGATCGCCCGTTATTTTCTCGAAAACTACAAAGACATCCCCTTCCGCACCGTCACCGAACTGGCCGACGAACTGCAGATCAGCGACACCTCGATTGTCAAATTCTGCAAGGAGCTCGGCTTCAACGGCTACGGGGACTTCCGTCATTCCATTGCGAACTATGTGATGACCGAAACATCCTGGGGGAAACGCCTGGAGCAGCATATCGACGAAATGAAGGGGCGGGATGTCTACACACAGGTTTTTCAGAACGTGCAGAACAACGTGATCGCCACCTTCCGGAACGATCAGAACATTTCCAATTTCAGCGTTCTGATCGATGAAATCCTGAAAGCCGAATATGTCTATATTCTTGGATACCGCTCCTCCGCCATTCTGGCGCGGTATCTTTCCCGGGCCCTGGGAGAACTGGGCATCCGCACTTTCCCGCTGACTCCGGAAAACTGCGACGTGCGCATCCTTTCCACCCGGATCCGCACGCAGGATCTCCTGATCTCCTTCAGTTTTGCCCGCTACGCGCTGGACACGATCGACGTGATACGCCGCGTCACCGCCAAGGGCGTTAAGCATATCGCCTTCACGGATACGCCGCTCAGTCCCGCCGCCCGCCACGCGGACCGCTACTTTATCATCAGCAATACCTCTTTCCACAACACGCCTTCCCTGAGCGGTGCGATCGCCTTCATCGACGCGATTCTCGCGGAAACGGCACAGCGCAATCCCGACCAGGCCCGGGCCAGCATGAAGGAAGTCGATGAATTCTTTGACGGCCGCGATATGTATTCCGCCGGCCGCTGATCCCCCCTTTAACCCCTTCCCGCTTCTTACAGCCGCTTTTTAATACCCCCTGCAGCCGCCTTCGGGCGGCTTTTTTCGGCTGCGCTTTCCTATATCTTCCCTCCGGTCTTCTCCGCCCCAAAAAAACTTAAAATATTAACCGGCCCCCTCTTGAAAAATAATTATATTCGTGTTACTATAGCACCGTACAAGGAACATTTATGTTATTTTCCGACAAATCACCGTGTATCGTGAGGGACCAGCCATGAAAGCACCCGTATCACCCGTCAAAGTCGCCTGCATCCAGATGGATATCATTGACGGAAACATTGACGCAAATCTGCAGAAAGCCGAAAAACTCATCCGGGAAGCCTGCGCAGCCGGTGCGGGCCTGATCGTACTTCCGGAGACCTTCAACAGCGGTTTCTTTATGGACTGCCGGGAACAGGCATACCAGGCCGCGGAACCCGTCCCGGGAGGAAAATCCTCTCAGCTTCTCATCTCGCTTGCCCGCGAATACTCCGTTTATATCTGCGCCTCCCTTCTGGAGCGCTCCGGCAGCGACATTTTCAATGCCGGAATCCTGGCCGGGCCGGACGGATATATCGGAAAATGCAGAAAGCTTCACCCCTGCGAGGATGAAGTGTACTACGTGGAGCCCGGAGACCTCGGCATTCCGGTCTTCCATACCCCCATCGGCCGGATCGGCCTCTGCGTATGCCTGGACGCCTATTACCCAGAGGTATTCCGCATTCTTGCCCTGCAGGGCGTCGACATCGTCTGCTGCATGTTCAATTCCAGCGACGTCAAGGAAACCCGTCATCTTCCGGATCCCTTCCACACGCTGGTCACCACGCTCTGCATGGCCAACGCCGTCAGCAATCATATTTTCACGGTCTGCTGCGACCGCGTAGGCCGCGGCCACGACACCATGCACGGCAGCAAATTTGCCGGCCAGAGCGCGATCATCAGTCCCTGGGGCGGCCCGCTCTCCGGAATCGCTTCCGATGAAGAGGAAACGATTCTGTATGCGGACATCGACCTCAGCGACGCCAGAAAGAAGAACTATCACCCCGCCAACAGCCGTCTGGCTGTCCGACGCACCGATGTCTACAGTGCGGATCTGGGATACGATCCCAAAAAGTATCCCCGTCAGTAAGAATGTAACGCGATACGCTTACAAAATTAAGAACGTGAAAAAGGAGAAAAAGAAATGAAGAAAGTGCGCGTACTTGCCTGGGTCCTCGTGTTGGCCTTCGTCCTGTCCGCCTGCGGCGGATCCTCCCCCAGTACAACTGCGGCTCCAAGCGGCGGCGGCCAGGAAACACAGGCCCCCGCTCCCACCGGAGAAAAGAAGAAAGACATCACCATTCTGATGCCTTCCGACATTACCGGATTTGACCCCTGGGCTGCCTCCTCTGTCTACAACCAGCTGGTGCTGTGGCAGATGTACGACCGCCTGTATGAGCTGGACGAAGACAAAAAGCCCAGCCCTCAGCTGACCAAGGAAGCCAAAATGATCTCCGACACCGAATGGGAGATCAAGATCAAAGAAGAGGCCAAGTTCAGCGACAATACGCCTCTTACGTCCAAGGACGTGGCCGCCAGCATCACCCGCGGCATCGAGTCCGGCCTGGGCGGCGCGATCTTCAAACCGCTGCAGTCCTGCGAAGTCATTGACGAGCACACCGTCAAGATCACGACCGCCACGCCTTACCCGCAGCTGCCCGTCGCGCTTTGCCAGCTGATCGCCTGCATTGTTCCCGCGGATTATCTGGCGCAGGCCACCTCTTCCGGCGACTGGAGCAACCCTATCGGTTCCAACCGCTATAAATTCGGCAGCCGCATCCCCGGCACCAGCGTCACCCTGGTCCGCAACGAGAACTACTGGAATCCGGCCGATGCCGCCAAGAACGAATCCCTGACCTACAAGATCGTTCCGGAAGCCAGCACCCGCACCATCATGATCCAGACCGGCGAAGCGGACCTGAGCTCCGAATTCTCCACGGCCGACATGGAGATCGTCAAGAACGACGACAAGGTAAAGGTCTACAGCCACAAGTCCAGCGTCATGGTGTTCATGCCCCTGAACTGCGAATATGAGCCTTTCACCCACAAGGAAGTCCGTCAGGCCCTGAACTTTGCCATCAGCCGCGACAACGTCCTGCTCGTCAACGCCAACGGCTACGGCGTCACCAACTACACCTACCTGTCCCCGACCTGCTACGGCTGGCTGGACAATCCCAGCGGCTACAGCTACAACGTCGACAAGGCCAAGGAACTTCTGAAGCAGGCCGGCTATGAAGGCGGATTCAGCTTCGATCTGTACGTGACCCAGGCCTTTACGGCGGCCGGCACGCAGATCCAGTCCGACCTCAAGGCCGTGGGCATCACCGTCAACATCAAGATGATGGAAAGCGTGGACGACGTGGTCAAGCTGGCCACCGACGGCGCGCACGCCATGATCACCACCTGGGGCGCCAATCCGGAACCCACGCTGGTTCTGCCCCGTCTGGTCGGCGAAAGCGCTCTGGGCGCCTACAACCTGGCCCACTATGTCAACCCCGAACTGGAAGCGCTCTGGGCCGGCGGCTATGCCTCCCAGGATGTCAATGACCGCATTCCTTACTACAAGCAGTGGCAGGAGATCCTCTGCGAAGACTGCCCTTGGGTCCCGCTGTACGTCGGCGAACTGTTCTGCCTGGCGACGGCCGACCTGCAGGGTGTCCAGATGAACACCGAGCAGATCTTCAAACTGCACGAGCTGCACTATTGATCCTTTCCGCGCAGTTATAACTGCGGCGTGTACGGCGAGCTCCGCCCCCGTGACGGGGCTCGCTTCTTAAATCCGTAAGAAGGTGAGATTATGATTCGATATATCGGCAAACGATTATTGCTGATGCTGCCGGTCGTGGTCGGAGTCATATTCGTTGTATATCTGATCATGTACCTTTCCCCGGGCGACGCCACCACTACGATCCTGGGGACAAGCTGGACCCCGGAAGGGGCTGAAGCGATCCGGGAGCAGTTGGGGCTGAATGAGCCGTTTTTCAAGCAGTTTTTCACTTACCTGTTTCACTTCTTCCAGGGGGATCTCGGGACTTCCTATATCACCAAGGAAGCCGTCATGAATCAGGTCCGGATCAGCTTCCCGAACACGGCGCTGCTGGTGCTGGTCTCCATGACGCTGGCCGTGGCGGTCTCGATCCCGATCGGGATCCGTGCGGCCGTCAAGCCGAATTCATTCTTTTCGGCCTTTACGACCGCTTTCGCGCTGGTCGGCATTGCCGCCCCCGGTTTCTGGATCGCCCTCCTGCTGGTCCTGCTCTTTTCCGTCAAGCTCGGCTGGCTCCATGCCTCGGGCCTTGAGAGCTGGCAGGATGCCATCCTGCCCTCGATCGTGCTGGCCTTAAGCTTCATGGCCAGTATTTCCCGCATGATGCGGTCCTCCATGATCGAAGCGCTCGGGATGGATTATGTCCGTACCGCCCGGGCCAAAGGCGTAAAAAAGCGCCGGGTCATCTACCGTCACGCCCTGGGCAACGCCCTGCTTCCGCCGCTGACCGTAATCGGCAGCTATATCGGAGAGATGCTGGGCGGCGCCGTCATCTGCGAGACGGTTTTCGCCATTCCCGGCATGGGCCGTCTGATGGTCAACTCGGTGCTGCAGAAGGATACCCCCAGCGTACTGGCTTCCGTTTCCATCATGGCCATCTGCGTGGCGATCATGTCGCTGATCACGGACCTGGCATATGCCTTCTTTGACCCGCGCATCAAGGCCTTGTATATGAGAGGGGGGAAATCGAAATGAAGAGTACGCCTTCTGTCGATAAAAAACTGATGAGCCGCCGGGAATACATGCGGACCTACCGCAAAACCAGCCGGCTCAAAGAGATGTGGGATATTTTCGTGGCCAACCGCCTGGCTGTCGTCGGCCTGATCATCATCACGATCTTCCTGCTGCTGGCCCTGTTTGCGAATGTAATCGCGGACTACGACACCGTGGCGATCGCCTCCAATCCGGTCGACCGCTTCCAGGGTCCCAGCTGGAAACACCTTCTCGGAACGGATGAAATGGGGCGGGATATTTTCGCCCGCATCATCCACGGCGCCCGGATCTCCCTGCGGATCGGCGTGCTGTCCGTTCTGGTGGGGCTGGTCTTCTCCTGCATCATCGGAGCGGCCGCCGGCTATCTGGGCGGCATTGCGGATGATATCATCATGCGTGTCATTGACATCATGGCCTGCATTCCCCGCATTGTCATGGCCATTGCCATTGTGGCGGCTTTCGGGTCCAGCGAATTCAATATGATCATGGCACTCGGAATTGCCACGATCGCTTCCATGTCCCGCGTGGTCCGCTCCGCCGTTCTCTCCGTGCGCGACACGGAATACGTGGAAGCCGCAAAGGCGGTCGGGCAGAATACGCCCCGGATCATTTTCCAGCACATCCTGGTCAACTGCGTGGCCCCGATCATTGTGCAGAGCACACTGGCCATCGCCACAAACGTGATGAGTGTTTCCTCCTTAAGCTTTCTGGGGATGGGCATCGCGGCGCCGGCTCCGGAATGGGGCTGCATGATTGCCAGTGCCCGCGGAAACATGAGACAGTATCCCTTCCTGGTCATTGCCCCCGGCATGGCGATCTTCCTGACCTCCATGGCATTTAATCTGGTCGGCGACGGGCTCCGGGATGCACTCGATCCCAAGTTAAAGAGATAAGGGGCGGCAACATGGAAGAGTTCACGAACAATACTATCTTAGAGATTGAAAACCTTCACATCCACTTTGTCAGCAAGGTGGAAACGGTCAAGGCGATCAACGGCCTGAATCTGACGGTTCACCGGGGCAAAACCCTGGGGCTGGTCGGCGAGACCGGGGCGGGCAAGACCACCACGGCGCTGGCCGTGCTGAATATGATCGCCAAGCCGCAGGGGCATGTCATGGCCGGAAAAATCACGCTGAACGGCGAGGATATCCTCAGCAAGACCGAGGATCAGATGGAAAGCATCCGGGGCAACACGGTCTCCATGATCTTCCAGGATCCCATGACGAGCCTCAACCCGGTCATGACGGTAGGCGACCAGATCGCCGAAGTACTGCAGATCCATAAAAAGCTGAGCAAGGCGGATGCGGCCCGCGAAGCCGGGAAAATGCTGGAAACGGTCGGAATTCCCGCTTCCCGTTCCCGGGAATACCCGCATCAGTTCTCCGGCGGCATGAAGCAGCGCGTCCTGATCGCGCTGGGACTGGCCTGTACGCCGAAGCTGCTGATCGCGGACGAGCCGACCACGGCCCTGGACGTGACCATTCAGGCGCAGGTGCTGGAATTGATGAAGGACCTGAAGGACCGGCTGGAGATGTCCATGCTGATGATCACCCACGATCTGGGCATTGTCGCCGAGGTCTGCGACGAAGTTGCCGTCATGTATGCGGGCACGATCATCGAAAGCGGAACGCTGGAAGATATCTTCGACCGCAAGAGACATCCGTACACCGAAGGCCTGTTCAACTCGCTGCCGGACGTGAGCCGCCGCGACCAGAGCTTAAAGCCGATCGGCGGCCAGATGCCGGATCCGACGAAACTGCCGCAGGGCTGTCCTTTCCATCCCCGCTGCGAGTACGCCCTGCCGAAATGTTCCCAGGAAGAGCCGCCCATGCACCGCTTTTCCGATACACACTGTGCCAAATGCTGGCTGTATGAAAATACGGATCAGTGCATGCTGGTCTCCAAGGATTATGATCCGTCCCGGGAGGTGCAGGAATGAACGACAACGTCATCCTTGAAGTCAAGAATCTGAAAAAATATTTCAAGACAAGTTCGGGCATGCTCCATGCCGTGGATGATGTCAGCTTCACGATCGAACGGGGAAAGACTCTGGGCATCGTGGGCGAATCCGGCTGCGGCAAGACCACGACCGGGCGCTCGATCCTGCGGCTTGTGGAGCCGACCTCCGGGGAAGTGCATTTCGACGGCGTCGACGTCATGAAGCTGGGCCGTCATGAGCTCCGCAAAATGCGCCAGCAGATGCAGCTGATCTTCCAGGATCCCTTCTCTTCCCTCAATCCGAAGCGGACGGTCTGCCAGACGATCGAGGAAGTGCTGAAGCTGACCGGGGAATATAAAAACTCCGACGAACGGTTTCACCGGGTGCTTGAAATCATGGAAATGGTCGGACTGGATGAGCGTCTGATCAATGCATATCCGCACGAAATGGACGGCGGACGCCGCCAGCGTCTCGGCATCGGCCGCGCGCTCGCCATGAAGCCCAAGTTCATTGTCTGCGATGAGCCGGTCTCCGCGCTGGACGTCTCGATCCAGGCGCAGATTCTGAACATGCTGCGGAGCCTGCAGAATGATCTGGGGCTGACCTATATCTTCATTACGCATGACCTTTCGGTCGTCAATTACATCTCGGACGATATTGCCGTCATGTACCTGGGCCGGCTGATCGAGAAAGCGCCGACGCAGGCGCTGTTCAACAACCCGCTGCATCCGTATACCAAAGCGCTGCTTTCCGCGCTGCCCGTTCCCAGCCTGCACAACCGGCAGAAGCGGATCCTGATCAAGGGCGAACTGTCTTCCCCGATCGATCCCAAGCCGGTCTGCCGCTTTGCCGCGCGGTGCGATCACTGCACGGAAGAATGCCTGCGGGGCGAGCCGCCGCTTAAGGAAGTCGCGCCCGGTCACTTTGTCTCCTGTTTCAAAGTGGCTGCGGAAATGCAGTAACCGGATCCGGGAAGATAAAAAACGCCTCCGAACCGCATCGTCCGGAGGCGTTTTGCTTTCCTCTGTTCAGATTTTGTCGGCAAGAGCCGCGGCCCTGGCGCATCCGTCGGTTTTTCCGATGGTTCCGGCTTCCAGAACGCCTGTCACGAGCACTTCGCCGACCATGTTCCAGCCGATCAGCGCGGCCGTGCGCTCCAGGGGAATGCGGACGCCGTCCAGAACGCTCTCGTCCTCTTCTTCGCAGCAGGCGATCAGGGCGCATTCCTTTCCGGCGATATTTTTTCCGCCAACGACAAGCGAGAACATCTTGTCGATCACGCCCTTGATCTGGGCGGGGATGGAATACCAGTATACCGGCATGGTGAATACGACTGCGTCC
>CADBQE010000112.1 GCA_902796695.1 uncultured Lachnospiraceae bacterium | reverse complement strand
CGGTCACCGAACCGCCGGTCACCGAACCGCCCGCCACCGAGCCGCCCGCTACCGAACCGCCCGCCACCGAGCCGCCGGCCACCGAACCGCCTGCCACCGAGCCGCCTGCTACCGAACCGCCTGCTACCGAACCGCCCGCCACCGAGCCGCCTGCTGCGGATGCCCCGTTAGTCTGCATTGACCCGGGCCATCAGGGCGCGCCCAATCATGAACAGGAACCGGTGGCGCCGGGATCCTCCGAAACAAAGGATAAAGTTGCCGACGGGACCCGCGGCGTCACGACCGGCATCCGGGAGTCCGTGGTCAATCTGACGATCGGCCTGAAGCTGCGCGACGAACTGGAATCCCGCGGCTACCGGGTCCTCATGACGCGGACCTCCGAAGATGTGAATATCAGCAATGTCGAACGGGCTCAGATGGCCAATGAGGCCGGCGCGGACGCTTTCCTGCGGCTGCACTGCGACAGCGGCGATCCGTCCTGGACCGGCAGCGCCATCTTCTGCCAGCACCCGTACAGCGAGTTCAACGCGGACCAGTACGAAGCCAGCCGCCGGCTGTCGGAAACGCTGCTGGCCTATATGTGCGGCGCGACCGGCGGCATCAACCGGGGCGTGACGGAGGCCTATCATTATTCCGGCATCAACTGGAGCCGGGTGCCCGGCGGGCTGATCGAAATGGGCTTCCTGAGCAATGCGGCCGATGAGCAGCGCTTGCTGGATCCGGCGTATCAGGACGTGCTGGTCCGGGGCATGGCCGACGGCCTGGACGCCTACTTCGGGCGTTGACAAGGAATACGGTTCTGTATTATTCTTTCAGGGAAATGATGATGAGAGGAGGCCGATATGATCTTTCCGGCTCTGACATGGATCCTTCTGCTGCTGTCCGCCGCTCTGTGCGCGGTCGGCTTTTACAAGTTTACGTATTTTACCACGGTCGGCAACGGCCTTGCGGCGGCGGGGCTGGCGCTGACGAGCCTGATTATTGCCTTAAGCCGGGGCTTAAGCTCGGCGGTCCTCATCCTGACCTGCCTCCTGTGCCTGCTGTACGGCCTGTTTCAGGGCGGATTTGCAGCGCTCGCGGAACTGCTGCAGAATGCGCACAGAAATCCGGTAAAAACGCAGGCCGAAAATGATACGCCGGTCTATGTGTCCCTGTGCATGTGGCTGGGGATCGCCCTTCTGTCCGTGCTGCAGATCAGTCCGATCTGGTACCGGGTCAGCGCCGGTGTGGGAAAAGACGGCGTTCTGTCCTGGGTCTCGCTGATCGTCATGGCAGCCGGTATTGCCGTGATCCTGACGGCGCACCGTCAGGGAAACCGACAGCGCCGGGAGGATCCTTCACTCCCGCCCATGCAGGGCCTGTACAACTGGAGCCGCTGCCCCTCTCAGCTGGGACGCATCATCTTCTGGACCGGCGTACTGCTGGGCGGAGTCGGTGCCCTGTCCGGCCTGCAGTGGGTCATGGCATTGCTTGGCTATGCGTCGGCCGTCTTTCTGGCTGTCCGCAGCGCCCTGCGCCAGGACCGCCGTGACCGGAAGAAATACAGCTTCCTGCCCGAATACCGCGAATATGTGGAAGACACGCACATTCTGATCCCGCTGATCATGCCGAAGAATGTCCGGTGGGAGGAAAAAGAAGAGCCCTGAGAAACAGGGACGGATAAGAACCCGTGAAATAACAGCCATAAGAACCAGTGAAATAACGGCCGGATCGTTTTCACGGGTTCTTTTTTTATACACCGGGAGGATCAGCACTTTAACACAAAAAAACAGGCATTTCAGCACATTTTTATTGAAACATGAAAGAATCTGTGCTATTTATAAAATACAAAGCAAATCATGAATAATGATCGTGATCAAACAAAAAAGAGAAGAATTGAGACAGGAGGATATTGAAATGAAGAATAAATGGCTGACTCTGGCTGTTCTGGCTGCGGTGATAGTGCTCTCGTCCTGTGCTTCCCGGGGTGTTCCGCATTTCTCCTCTTCCTCCCCCTCGGCAATCACTGTAACACAGGCGTCGGGTACAGCAGAAGAATACACCGGGGTGACGGGAAATGAGGCAGAGACAGCCGCTTCCCGGCCCATTCCTTCGTGGATCTCCGACAAACGAGTTTCCGTATACAGAAACGGCCTGAACCGCTGCTTTACGCTTTCGGAATCGGGCATTTACTGTGTTGTTCGTGAAAAAAACGGAACGTACGTCCTGTACTGCGACAAACAGTCAGACCAATTCATCAAACTGTGCAGCCGGGTTGACTGCCCTCACTCGGATGAATCCTGTGATGCTTATCTGGACGATTCTGCCTCTGTATTGGGTTATTACAAAGGAAAACTATACTATATCAAAAGCGGGCAAATGTCCAAGGTGACGCGAGGAGACGGAAGGGAATCTTTTGAGAGACTTCCTGCCGAACTCTGGCGGATGGACCCGGACGGAAGAAATAAACAGTTGGCAGGCTGCTGCTGGGACAGGAATGAGAACATAACCGGATACGGGTCGCTGACCGTCACCGATGGTTATATAGAAGGAATATTTAAGAAAGTCGGGGAAGACGGGAACGTCGAGTATTCCCACCGGTATACAAACCTGGACCATCCGGGGATATTTGCAGAAACGGCCGGATCAATACAGTTCCCTGCGGAAGGGTTTTCAAACGGATCGGTTATCGGCAGCGATGGAGAAAAAATCATAATCCAGTATGTCGATCAGAACCATGATCCGGGCGCTGACAGGGAAGGAATACGCTTAAGCCTGTATGCGTGGGATCCGGCAGAAAACAGGATTGCCTATATAGGCGACCGTCCGCTGCTGTCCGGGTATTTTGGGGCAGAAACCGCTTTCATTGTGGAAGAAGGCATCGTAAAACAGTGGGATTATCGGACGGAGACGGGAACACCGCTGTTCGATACGGGGATCAGAACAAGAGTGTCTCTCTCTGCGCTTCCGGACTGTCTTGCCGTCTGGGACACCTATGAATATCAGGAACTCTCGGACGGTGTGATCCCCGAAGTGGTGATCCGGTTTTATGACTGGAATTACCGGCCTCTGGGAGAGTGCGGTCTGTCTTTCGACAGAGAACTGACCCGGTACGGAGACTATATTTTCGGCGAGACGGAAGACCGTATTCTGCTGGTGAAAGACGGTTCTGCCACCCGGCCGGATTACTATATTGAAAAAAGCGATTTCGGAAGCGGGAACATCACCCTGCACGAATATAATTATCCGGAGATGGATCTGTGGGAGTGACTTCGTCCGCGGAGACATTGGGGAGTTCCGGAGGCCCGGCAGGGCCTCCTTTTTGATGTCTGTGTCAGTCCAGAGCTATCTCCCGGAAGGGGATCTCCCGGTCCCGCATCAGTGTTTCTTCCCGGTCGCGGCAGCTGAACAGGAAGACCTGGCCGCGGTGATTGGCATGAAGCCAGGTCAGGAGAGCGCCGAGGCGCTCCTCGTCATAGTAGGCAAAGCTTTCGTCGAAAAACAGGGGCATGGGCTCGTCCGGCCAGAGGAGACGGATCATGGCCATGCGGAAAGAGAAGTAAAGCTGTTCCATGGTGCCGCCGGAGAGCGCTTCCGGAGGAATGAGCTGATGATCCTGCTCGGCCAGAAGCTGCAGGCTGCTGTTGACGCGGACGCCCTGATAGCGGCCGCCGGTAATTTCCCGGAAGATGGAGGAGGCGGTGGCGGTCAGGGGGGCTCCGAAATCATCGGCGGAGCGGGCGGCCAGCTCCGTTAACGTATCCATGGCCAGGTCCAGGGCGGCGATCTCTTCCTCCAACGCCCGGTTATTCTCCAGCACGGCTTCCAGAGACGATTCTTCTTCCCGAAGCCGGCGGACGCCGTCTTCCCAGCGTTCCCGCTCCATGCGGAGGGACAGGTTTTCTTCCAGGCTGCGGCTGATGGCCTGGCTTTCGCCCAGAATCCGGGACAGCTCCTCGGTCTTTTCCTGCACGGAGGCCTCGCGCTTTTCCAGGTAGGTAAAGGCATCGGATACTTTGCCCAGGTAGTCCTTCAGTTCGGCGGCTTCCTGTGCGGTTCCGGCCGGTTCATGGCCGGGCATGTATCTGTCCAGCAGGCTGAGCAGGATCTTCCGGTCTTTTTCCGCCGCGGCCAGGGCATCCTGTCTGCGGGAGAAGCGGATGGAGGCCAGCAGGGAGAAGAAGAAGCCGAGGGAGGCGATGACCGCGACGCTGTAGTGCTGCGTCTGCACGGAGTTGACCACCAGCCAGAAAAAGAGCAGCATGACCGGCAGCGTCAGGAACGAGATCGTCTTGATAACCGCCGGGGAATAAAGCTTTCCGGCGTAGGATTCTTCATAGTTGGCCAGAGCTTCCGCGGTGACGGAGGCTCTTTTCAGGTCTTTTTCCACGTCTTCCGGATCGTCCAGGCCGTGGTCCTTTAAGAGAGCGTGCCGGGCTTCCAGATCGCGGCTGATGCGGGTGCGTTCCTCGGCCAGGCGGCGCGCACGCGCTTCCTGATCGGCCAGCCGTTCTTTTTCCTCGTCCCAGTCTTCCGCGGAGGCGGAAAAATCGGCCCGGCGGGCTTCCTCCAGACGGCGGCGCACGGCCGTCATCCGCGCGGCGGCTTCCGGCTGCAGCTGCTTCCGGAGGGCACGGCGCTTTTCCTTCAGGATCCCGAGCGCGGCGCTGATATCGATGGTTTCGCTGCCGCTGCCCTGCAGATTGATGATATGGCTGCGGAGCTCATCGGCCAGAGAGGAGCCCTCCACGGCGGCGCTGTGCTGCCGGAAGGAGAGTGTGTTGAAATAAAGATAGGGGGACAGGGAGGGCGGTGAGGGCAGGTCCGCCGGGGAGATTTCCCGCATCCCGCCTTCGGTTTTTTCCCAGACGGAGGTACGCGGCGGCGTTTTGGCGAAGTCCCGCTCCACCTTGAACTGCCGGCCGTCCCGTTCCCATTCCAGAAGGCCGCCGTAAAGCCCGGGGTCCGACCAGGGCACGTTGGCCCGGTAGATGCTGTCCTTGGCGGCGCGGCCCCGCCCTTTTTCCGCGCCGAAAAACAGGGCGGCCAGGGCGGCGTGCAGCGTGGTTTTGCCGCTTTCGTTGCGGCCGCGGATCAGGTTGATCCCGTCGGAGAAGTCAAATTCTTTTTCTTTCAGTTTCCCGAACTGATAAATCGAGCAGCGGGTCAGTTTCACCGCAGTACCTCCTGTTTACCGCTCTCCGAAGCCAGCAGGGCATCCAGAGCATAATACAGCGCTTTTTTCCGCAGCGGGTCCTCCGCGTCCGGGCCGGACGGCGCCAGCTCCCGGATCGTACGGCGCAGCAGATCCTGCTCCGGGCGTTCCGCAAAGGCTTCCCAGTCGTAATCGGGCACGGAATCATCCCGCACGTCGCTGACGGGCCCCAGACGCAGCAGGGCTTCCCGGTCGAAATGCACGGCGGGATCCCGGCGGCCGCCCAGAAGAACGCGGCAGACTTCGGACCCGTCCGTCTTCAGGCGCCGGCGCAGCAGGGATTCCAGTGCCTCCTGCGTCACTTCCGGGGTCACATTGATCTTCAGGTCCGTATAGGTAAAGCGGGAAAAGCGACGCCATGCCAGCGTGAGGCCCGAGGCGTCCGTTTCCCCCTGATAATAGCCGTGTTCGCCGGTTTCGGTGCGGTCCAGCGCTTCCGGGGAACCGGGCATGGCGGCTTTGCCGGCTTCGTTCAAGGAAGGCCGGTGGATGTGGCCCATGGCGATATAGTCCCAGCCGGCTTCCTGCAGCGCGGCGGAATTCACCGGCGCGTGATCCCGGTCGCCGCCGTGCAGCAGCAGAAAATGCCGCAGACCGTTCCGGGGCGGCTGATATCCTTCCGCGGGATTATCCCGCAGGATCTCGCTGTCATAGCTGAAGCCGGTGACGTCCAGACCCCATTCCGGGAAAGAGACCGTCCGGAGCCCCGGTCCGGCCAGCAGCGTGACGTTGGGCGGAAATGTATGACGGCTGAACGCGCAGCCGGGGCGCAGATAATCATGATTGCCCGCAATCATGACCACCCGGGTCCGCGTCATGCGCGAAAACTGACGGTCCGCCTCCTTCAGCATGGCCTCGGTCGGCGGAAAATGAAACAGATCTCCCGCGATCAGCAGCAGATCGGCTTCCTCCTGATTGCAAAGATCCGCAAAACGCTCCAGGGAATGCCTGACGGCATCCTCTCTGGCCGGCCCCCACGGACGCTCCGCGTCCGGCTTCGCCCCGATATGCAGATCCGCTGTATGAATAAAACGCATACTTCACCTCAGTGCTTGATAGGTGAAGTATAGCGCTTTTTCGCCGGCGGGGCAAGGGGGACCGTATCGGCCCCGCCCCTTTCGGAGCCCTTACAGCGTGTGCGGCGTTTTTTCCGCGTTCGTATGCATAATAATCGGTCGAAACACAAAAAATGATGAATTATTTTACACGGAGACTTGACGCCTTCGCAAAAAAATGTATTATATAAAATAAATAGCGAGGAGGGCAAGAATTATGAAGAAAAGAGTGATTATTGTATTCTTTGTTTCAATCCTCCTGCTGTCCGCCTGCGGGAGCGGAGTCAAAACAACAGAGAAAGCCGCGGAACCCGCGACAGTCACGGAAGCCGCGGAGGCTTCAAAAACAGCGGAAGCGTCGGAAGCCGTGACAACCGCGGAAGATACGGAGGCCGTGACAATCGCGGAAAATACGGAAGCCGTGACAACCGCAGAAAATACGGAAGCTGCGACAACCGCGGAACTCACGGCAGCCTCGCAGGAAACGGAGCCGGCTTTCCCGGAAGATCCGCAGGCTTTCCTGGACGAACTGCGGAGCAGGTATCCGGATACCGTCTGCGCGGTGACGGTGAATCCTTCCCGGAAGGGGGATATCTACGTAATAGACCTGGATCTGGACAGCCCGGAGGCGGCATCCGCGGCAGCGGAAATCCGCCGATCCTTCGGAGAGACGGCTGTTCTGGTCTGGTCCAGTTCTCTGGGGCATACGACCGGAACCCCGGAGGATGAAAAACGGATGCATCGGGAATATATTTTCGGCTATCAGCTGGACGGAATGGGTGAAATACTGAAACTGGGGGATATCGAAGCGGCCAGGACCGCGTATGCCCCGCCGGCGGAAGACGCCGTGGCGGAAGAAATCAGCCGATATATGGAGGGGCATCCCGGAATTGAAAAAATCGACAAGACGATTGTTGAGCCGGGCGACCTGATGAAAATCAGCTATAAAATCTACAGCGACAGTACGGTTTATGATGAGGTCCGGGAAGTTCCGGTCCGCTGCGGCACCGTAAATTTTGACGAAGCAATAGAAGGATCCGTGGAAGGCCGGAAGGCCGGTGAAACGTATACGATTCCCTACGCACCAGAAACCCGTTTCTATGTGGAAGCGGGAACAGATCCTTCCGCAGTCTGCGAGATCCGGATCCTGTATCTCTATAAGCCCCGGGAGGGCGGCCTGACGGATGACTACGTGCGGGAAAACACGGACTATGATTCGGCGGAGGCCTGGAAGGAAGCTCTGCGGACGCAGGAGAGACAGCGGAACCGGCAGACCGCCTGGGAAACGGCGCGCACAAAGCTGATGTCCGGCTCCGAATTCCGCACGGATCCGGAAAAACTTGCCGAACGGGCCGCGGCATTCGCCTCCGACATGAAGATCCGGGCGGAGCAGCTGGGCCTGTCCGAAAAAGAGTACCTCCGTGTGCTGACCGGACAGGACAGCGAAGATTTTATTCGCTGGGCCTATGAGCGGTGTGAAAAGGAAATCCACGAAATCCTGCTGGTCCGGGCGATCGCGGGCCGCGCCGATCTGAGCATCACGGAAGACGAGATGAAGGCCCGCTGCCGCGAGGACGGTACGGAATTTGCCTCCCTGACGGAAACGGAACGGAACAAACTGGAGTACCTGCTGCTTTACGATAAGGTCATCGGCTATATGACGGAGGAAAAACCGTAAAACAGGTGCGGACAGGCATAAATCGGGAAGCCCCGGCCCCTGCGGCTTTGGGCTTCCTTTTTTTATAGGAATATGGTATAGTATTGATGAATCTCCATAAGAAGCAAAAAGGAGGGATGCTTCATGAAGAAACAGATGATCGCCATGCTGCTGGCGGGAGGGCAGGGAAGCCGCCTGGGTGCGCTGACCCAGGGGATGGCCAAACCGGCGGTGGCATTCGGCGGAAAGTACCGCATTATCGACTTCCCCCTGAGCAACTGCGTCAACTCCGGAGTGGACACAGTGGGCGTTCTGACCCAGTACAGACCGCTGCAGCTTAATACGCATATCGGGATCGGGATCCCGTGGGACCTGGACAAGCAGGTCGGCGGCGTGACCATCCTGCCTCCGTACGAAAAGACCGGTGACAGCGAATGGTATACGGGAACGGCCAATGCCATATACCAGAATATGGAGTTCATGGAGCAGTACAACCCGGACTATGTACTGATCCTGTCCGGTGACCACATCTATAAAATGGATTACGAGGACATGCTGAACCGCCACCGTCAGACCGGCGCGGAAGCGACGATCGCGGTGATGCCGGTGCCGTGGGAGGATGCGAGCCGCTACGGCATCGTCGTGGCGGATGAAAACGGCCACATCCGGGAATTCGAGGAAAAGCCCGCGAATCCGCGCAGCAATCTGGCCTCCATGGGCATCTATATCTTCAATTACAGCTCGCTCAAGAGCGCGCTGGAGGAACTGTCCCATGTGCCGGGCTGTGACTTCGGCATGCACGTAATTCCTTACCTTTTCCGCAAAAACGACAACCTGTATACCTATGAATTCAACAGCTACTGGAAGGACGTAGGCACCTTAAGCACCTACTGGGAAGCCAATATGGAACTGACGGACCTGGTGCCCGAATTCAACCTGTATGAGGAATTCTGGCAGATCTATACCGCTTCCGAAGCCTACCCGCCGGCCTATGTTTCCCGGGAAGCGACCGTGCACTCCTCCGTGATCGGCGACGGGTCCGTCGTGGAAGGCTCGGTGGTCCATTCGGTGCTGGGCGCCAATGTGACGATCGGCCCCGGTGCCGTTGTGAAGGATTCGGTCCTGATGAACGGCGTACGCGTGGAAGCGGGCGCGGAGCTGGACCGGGTGATCGTGGCGGAAGGCTCCGTGATCGGGGAGCGCGCCAGAGTGGGCACGGGCAATTTTGCTCCGTCCCAGCTGGACCCCCGGGTCTATAACAGCGAGATCACCGTGATCGGAGCGGGCAGCAGCGTGCCCGCGGATGTCGCGGTGGGGCGGAACGCGGCCATCATCGGCAGAACCGAAACAGAAGACTATCCGGACGGAACGCTTCCTTCCGGAGCCTATATCATCAAGAAGGGAGTCCGGTCATGAAAGCAGTCGGAATCATTTTGGCGGGCGGCGGCTCGGAGCTTTTGCAGGAACTGACCCGGAAACGGGCGGTGGCAGCCATGCCTCTGGCCGGCACTTACCGCAGTGTGGACTTTTCGCTCAGCAATATGAGCAATTCCGGGGTGGGAACGGTAGCGGTCCTGACCCAGTACAGCACCCGCTCCCTGAACTTTCACCTGAATTCTTCCAAGTGGTGGGATTTCGGACGCAAGCAGGGCGGCCTGTTCCTGCTCAATCCCACGATCACGCCGGAAAACGGCAACTGGTATGAAGGCACGGCGGACGCCCTGATCCAGAACCTGGATTTTATCGAAGAACGTCACGAGCCGTATGTGATCATTGCTTCCGGTGACGGCGTCTATAAGCTGGACTACAACAAAGTGCTGGAGCAGCATGTGGCGACCGGCGCGGAAGTGACGGTCGTGTGCAAGGAAATGAGCGGCGCGGAGAGCGGCCGCTTCGGCCTGATCAAGACCGATGAGACCGGACGGATCACTGAATGGGCGGAGAAAAACGACCACGGTCCGGCGGACGGCCTGGTGAACTGCGGCATTTACGTGGTGCGCCGCCGCCATCTGGTGCAGATCCTGGAAGAATGCAAGCACCGGGGCGGCAAGGACCTGGTGCGCGACGTGCTGCTCCGGAATCTGAGCACCAAGCGCATCATGTGCTACCGTCACGAAGGCTACTGGATGAACATCGCATCCGTGGCGTCCTACTTTGCCTGCAATAAGGACATGCTGGACCCGGCCCTGCGCCGCTACTTCTTTGTGGAGGAACCGGTGATCCACACCCGCGTGGACGACAATCCGCCCGCCAAATTCAACGGGGTGGCGGACGTCTCCAACAGCCTGGTGGCCGGCGGCACCATCGTGAACGGCAATGTGGAGGATTCCGTCCTCTTCAAGAAAGTCTATGTGGGGGACGGCAGTGTCGTCAGGAACTGCATCCTGATGAACAATGTCTTTGTAGGCGACAACGTATACCTGGAAAACTGCATTGTGGAAGCCAGGACCAAAATCGCCGACGGCTCCCGGATCACGGGCGAGCCGGACAATATCCGGGTGGTGTTCTGATGGAGCGCCTGGATCTAAGACCGGCCTGGGAGGAGGAACCCGTGGACGTCTGCGGGTTCCTTCACGTCCATGAAGATCTGGTCAAAAAAGTGCGGGACGCCATGCCGGAGGAAGAGGATCTGTATTCCCTGGCGGATTTCTTCAAGATCTTTTCGGATTCCACGCGGATCCGGATCCTCTACGTGCTGCTGTGCTCCGAAACCTGCGTATGCGATATCGCCCAGCTGCTGGGCATGACGCAGCCGGCCATCTCCCATCAGCTCCGCATCCTGAAACAGATGAATCTGGTCCGGACCCGCCGCGAAGGCCGGACCGTTTTCTATTCCCTGGCGGACGGCCACATCGCCTCCATCCTGAGCCAGGGCATGGAACATATCAAAGAATAAAACCGCGGGGCCGACCTGCCGTCGGACCGAAAACAAAACCACAGGGGCCGATCCGCAACCGGCCGGCAAATAAGGAGGACTCGTCAATATGAGCGAGAGCAAGAAAATCGTTTTACAGGCGCTGCGCGAAAAAATGCGGCAGGCCGGCATCGACGTCTATGTGATCCCCTCCGGGGATTTCCACGGCTCGGAATATCTGAGCGATCATTTCCGCTGCATGCGGTTCGTGAGCGGTTTTACCGGCTCCGCCGGCACGCTGGTGATCACGCAGGAGGAGGCCTGGCTGTGGACGGACGGCCGCTATTTCATCCAGGCGGAGCGTCAGATCGCCGGATCCGGCTTCGGTCTGATGCGCATGGCCCAGGCCGGCGTTCCCACCGTGGAAGAATACCTGAAAAACACCGTGAAGGACGGCCAGACCCTCGGCTTTGACGGCCGCATGGTCACGGCGCGCCTGGTGGAAAGCTGGGAAAAAGCCCTGGAGGGAAAACAGGTGAAGCTGGCGCCCGGCCGCGATCTGGCAGGCGAGATCTGGGCGGACCGCGAGCCGCAGGATTTCCATGACGCGTTCATCCTGGAAGAAAAATATACCGGAGAATCCGCCCGGAGCAAGATCGCCCGCGTGCGGGAAGCCATGAAAAAGGCCGGCGCGGACGTGCATTATCTGACTTCTCTGGACGATATCGCCTGGCTGCTCAATATCCGCGGCGGCGACCTGCCTCATACGCCTGTCGTATTCGGCTTCCTGATGCTCACGGAAACGGAGTGCGTGTTCTGGTGCCGTAGGAGCTGCATCAATGACGAAGTCAAGGCCTATCTGAAGGAACAGGGCGTCACCCTGGCCGAATACGAAGACTTCTGGACCGAAGCGCCGAAGCATTCGGCCGGCAAGACCGTGCTTTACGATCCCGTCAAGACGGCTTACCGCCTGAAAGCGGACCTGGCGGCGGACGCCGTGAAGAAAGAAGCGACGAATCCCACGACGCTGATGAAGTGCGTCAAGAACCCGACCGAGCAGGAATCGATGCGGGAAGCGCACCGCAAGGACGGCATCGCGATGGTGAAGTGGCTGTACTGGCTGTATCATCTGGAAGATCCGGAGAGCTTAAGCGAGATCGACGTGAGCGATCATCTGGAGCAGTGCCGGCGCGAAGCAGGGGCCTTCGACCTGTCCTTTGACACGATCGCGGCCATGGGCCCGAACGCGGCCATGATGCATTATAAAGCGACGCCGGAAAGCTATGCGATGATCAAGCGCGAAGGCTTCCTGCTGGTGGACTCCGGCGGACAGTACCGCGACGGCTCCACGGACATTACCCGCACCATGGCGCTGGGGCCTGTCACGGAGGAGCAGAAGCGGCATTATACGGCGGTCTTAAAGAGCATGCTGCGCCTCGGCGCCGCCAAGTTCTTAAAGGGCTGCACCTGCTATTTCCTGGACATTCTGGCCCGCGGCCCCGTGTGGGACCTGGGGATCGATTACCGCTGCGGCACCGGCCACGGCATCGGCTTTGTCCTGAACGTGCATGAAGGCCCCAACGGCTTCCGCTGGACAAAACCCGCCACGATGGACGGGCTGGTGACCCTGGAAGCCGGCATGGTGACCACGGACGAACCCGGCGTATACGTGGAAGGCTCCCACGGCATCCGGATCGAAAACGAACTGCTGTGTGTGGAAGACGAAAACAATGAGTACGGCCAGTTCATGCGCTTCGAGCACCTGACCCTCTGCCCCATCGACCTGACCGCCGTCCTTCTGGAGGAACTCAGCCCCGAAGAGCGCCGCGCCTTAAACGCCTACCACGCCATGGTCTATGCCCGCCTGAAAGACGGCCTGACCTCCGAAGAAGCCGCCTGGCTCGCGGAGATCACCCGCCCGGTCTGACCCTTCACCTGAAAAAACAGAGCTGCTTGGGGACGGTTCCTCACGCAGCTCTGTTTTTTATTGGTCGGGACGTCCCTACGGGGACAGCGGACGGGTCAGGTCCGGATATGACGCGGACGGGGCAGGTCCGGATATGACGCGGACGGATCAGGTCCAGAAATGAAGCAGCAGTGTCAGGGCCAGAAGGTCCGCGCAGCCGCCGGGGGAAAGACCCAGAGCCGTGTAGCGGCGGTCCAGTTCTTTCAGTTCGGCATGCAGCGTGCCGGGGGTGATGCGCGCCAGGAGGGCGGTGGCTTCCCGGCGGCAGGCGGCAGCGCATTCGGGGCCACCCCGGCGGATCATATTGGTGTCGGTGACATGAGCAATGAGGGCGAGCAGGGTCACAAGCGAGGCGTCGCCAAGTGTCAGGCCGGCCGCCAGCTGCTCTTTCAGGACAGGCAGGGCGATGAATTTGACGGAGGGGAAGCCCGCTGCCGCTTCGCCCCGGATCCCCGGGATCCCCAGATCCCGATAGCAGTGCAGGCCGTTTGTCTCCGCGGGACCCGCGGAAAGATCGGTCAGCGCGCAGTGTCCCAGCAAAGAGGCGGCCGTCAGGAGCGCAGAAAGATCAGACCGGCCACGGCGCAGGCAGATGCCCCGCGCGGCGCACAGCAGGCTCATGGAAAAGATCAGTCCCTTGTGCGTATTGACGCCGCCGGTGGCCCGGAACATGGCCGCTTCCGCTTCCCGTCCCAGGGCACGCAGGCGGGGAAACAGAAAAGCGGGGGCTTCCCCGGCGCCTTCCCAGCCGGCCAGAAAGATCCGCCGGAAATACGGCGCGAGCGCTTCCGCGCTGGCTTCAAAAGTGAAATGGTCCATATCCCGGTGAGACCCGGAGTTCTCCAGATCCACCAGCCCCGGCTTGGGCGTGGCGGACACTTCGGCCAGCATGGCCGACAGGGCGGTGCTTTCGGTATCGTCCGCCCATTTCTCCCGGAAGAATCCTTCCAGCAGATCCCCGATCTTTTCCTGAAGCAGCGGCAGCGGATGCGCCATGCTGCGGCCGCATTCTTTGGCATTCCGGCCGCAGATGAGACAGCGGCGGGGAGAAAGCCCGAGATCCGAGCGGGACAGATGCGTCCCGTCCCCCGTCAGCACATCCAGATCGAACAGGCGGCCGAGCGGATGATTTTCTTCCAGCTCCGCCGCTGTTTTTTTGGCCGCTTCGCAGCTGCCCCGAAACACAAAAAGCCCCTCGCTCCCCGTAGGAGCGTCGAGGCATTCTTCCCGAATGATCCGGGCGCCGAACCGCCCGCGCAGGCAGGCGGCGCCTTCTTCAAACGCGGCCCGGGCAAGCGGAAACTGCTTGATATTTCCGGGGATATTCAGACTGAAGCTGATCAGCCCGTCCGCGTCTTCCCGCAGCAGGGCTTTCTGGCGTTCCGCCCGCCGGCTCTTGTTTTCCAGAACTTCGCGGAGCGTGACCGCGGGACCGTTAAAGATTTCCGGTTTCATGCGCATCACCGAAACGCCGCTCAAGATAGGCGTATGTGGTTTCCGGGACCAGGGCCCGCACCTCAGGGCAGAGACCCTGCTGCCTGAGCAGGGCCCTGACCCGGGAAGCACTGACGGGGCTTCCACCCTTTTCCAGACGGGGTATGCGGATCAGCGCCGTACCGCTTCGGGGAAGCGAGGAGGTCAGGGCTTCGTTGTACCATGCAGTCACAGGGTCCAGCGGTTCTTCCCCGACAAAGCGGCAGGAGACATGGAGGGAAGGCGCGATCCGTTCGGCAAATACCGCCGCGTCCAGCTCCGCCTGAAGCCGTGCGGCGTTTTCCTGAGATTTCAAAAAGTAAGTGGGGAAGGTGGCGGAGGAGATCATATACCGGCCGCCGGCGTGTACGCGGACGTTCGGCATATCCTGCGTTCCTTCCGCGACCAGAGCCAGTCTGTCCCGGGCGGGGAAGAAGGAACGGTCTTCCTCCAGTACAAAAACATACAGAAGATCGCAGGCCGCGGCCGCCTGTTCCAGAAGATAGCGGTGACCGAGCGTAAACGGATCCGCGTTCATGACGACGGCCCCGGTCTTTAAGCCTTCATCTCCGGGACGGCACACCGTGCGGGCGAAAGCCTCCGGGCCGTCCGGCCGGTTCTCCAGCAGGGCGACGGCATCCGTGTGCGCCACCTCGTAGAAGCCGCAGCCGGTAAAGAGCGGGAGATTGGCGCTCCGGGTCACGATGAAAAGATCATAAAACCCCTTCGCGAACCGCTCCTGCACCAGAGCGGACACCAGCGGCCCCAGCGCGTTCTGTCCCCGCAGGGACTCCGCTACGGCAAAGCATTTCAGCAGATCACCGGCCGCGCAGCCGCAGCCGGCCAGATTCTCATCCGCATCCAATATTCCGAACGCGGCTTCCAGATCATCTTCGGGCCGAAGCCCCTGCGCGCGCAGAAAGGCGTACAGGGCCGCCCGGTCTTCCGGGTCCTTTAGTGACAGCGCGCGGACGGAATAATCCTCGATCATGACTTAAAACCCGTATAATTCCCGCGGATTTTCCGCAAGAGCCAGCTCGCGGGCGCGTTCCGTGGGCAGCCAGTCCGCGATCAGCGCGGTCAGCTCCTCTTCGGAGGGCTTTACTTTTTCGGTCACATGCGGGAAGTCGCTTCCCCAGACCACACGCTCCGGCGCAAAGGCCGCAATGGCGCGGGCCGTCGCGCTCGCGTCCTCCCAGGGCTTTCCGGTCAGCGTATTCAGGTAAGGCCCGGACAGCTTGACGTAAGCCCGGCCCGTATCGATCATCTCCTGGATGAACGGATAGGCGGGATCGCTGATCCCCAGGGCGGGATCCAGGCGCCCCATATGGTCAAAGACCACGCGGCAGGGGATCTGACGGATCTCATCCGCGCGCGCGGCGATCTGCGCAGCGCTCATATGCAGCTGCATATTCCAGCCCAGGTCCTTGACCCGGCGGCTTAAGGGCAGGCAGTCTTCAAAAGATACGACGGCATTGTTCGGATTCCATACACTGAAGCGGAGGCCGCGCACGCCGGCGGCATGCAGGCGCTCCAGCTCTTGATCGGTCACGGAGGCGTCCACGACCGCAATGCCGCGCGCGTTTTCCGCTCCGAAGCGGGCAATAGCGTCGACCAGACAGGCATTGTCCTTCCCGAAAGGCTTGGCCTGCACAAAAACGGCACGGGGGAGACTCAGCTCCTCCGCCAGCAGACGGTACGTTTCCACGGTCCCGGCCTGCGCTTCCGCCTTGCCGTCATTGGGAAAAGCCGGATCAATGATATGCAGATGGGCATTGCAGGCATCGGCCGGCATCCGGAATGAAAAAGAATGCATAAGGTTCCCCTCCCGAACGGAATTCTGCAGGCATCATAGCATAAACGGCGGCAACATAAAAGCAAAGGATATTTGAAATGATGCAACGGTGTGTTGCGGACGGAGAACAAAACCACGCAACATAATGTTGCAGAGTCCCAAAAATGATGTGCTTTCTTTTTGCAAAGTTCCTCTATATTATAGTACACGGAAACGGAAGGCCGCCCGGCGCGCCCGGCGCGGCGGAGGGAACGAATCATAAAAAAGGAGCAGGAATCGTCATGGGCAAAACAGCGATCATGAAAATCATGGAGCGCGCGGCGGGACGGGAAGTCCGGGTCGGTGAGCGGGTCTGGTGCAAAGTGGACCTGGCTTCCGCCCGGGATTTCGGCGGCGCCAACTGCGTGCTGCAGTTTGAAAAAGAAATGGGCCCCGAAGCCCGCGTATGGGATCCGGAAAAGGTGGCATTCACCTTTGACCTGCAGGCCCCTTCGCATTCGGAAAAAGTATCCAACAATCAGAAGATCATCCGGGAGTTTGCAAAGCGCCAGGGGATCCGCCACGTGTTTGACATCAACCACGGCATCGGCCAGCATGTGATGCTGGAGGCCGGCCTGATCAAGCCCGGCGACGTGGTCCTGGGCACGGACAGCCACATGAACCTGCTGGGGGCCATGGGCGCCTTTGCCACGGGCGTGGGCAACTCCGAGGTGGCCGCGGCGTATGTGAACGGGACCAGCTGGTTCCGTGTGCCGCAGACCTTAAAGATCGAGATCACCGGACGGTTTGCGCCCGGCGTATCCATGCGCGATCTGCTGACCCGGATCGTGGGTGATCTGGGCGCGGGCGGCATGGACTTCCTGGCCGTCGAATTCACCGGTGAGACCATTGACCGCGCGAATCTGGCCGAGCGCATCACGCTCTGCTCCATGGTGACGGAAATGAGCGGCAAGGTCCCGCTCATCATGCCGAGCGGCGAGGTGCTGGACTGGATGACGGAGCGCGCCGGCGCCGAAGTCATCGAGCGCGTAAAGACCCTTTCGGCCGACCCCGATGCGGAATACATCCGCGTCCTGCATTACGACGTGACGGACCTGGAGCCCATGGCTTCCTGCCCGGACGCGCCGGACAACGTGAAGCCGGTCCGCGAGATCGCGGGCACGCACGTGGACCAGGTCCATATCGGCTCCTGCTCCAACGGCCGCTATGAAGATATCGAAGCCGCCTGGAAGGTCTTAAAGGCCGCCGGCGGAAAAGTGGACCCGGGGACCCGCGTCATCATCACGCCCAGCACCACGGAAGTGCAGCTGGCCTGCGTTAAGAACGGGCTGGCCGCGGACTTCCTGGAGGCCGGCATCGTATTCACCAATCCGACCTGCGCGCTGTGCACGGCGGAGCATTATGGGGCGCTGCCCGCCGGCGACGTGGGCGTCGCGACCAATAACCGCAACTTTATCGGCAAGGTGGGCAAAGGCAGCCACACCTACCTGATGTCTCCCATGGCCGCCATGGCCACGGCCGTCCGGGGTGTGATCACGGATCCCCGGGAATTCATCCAGTAAAGGAGGGCGATCATGAGCATTCAGAGAGGACGCGCCTGGGTATTCGGCGACAACGTGGATACGGACCTGATCTATCACAACAAATATCTGGCGGAGACGGACCCGGCGCAGATGCCGCAGTACGCCTTTGAATACTACCCCGGGCAGGAGGACTTTGCCAAAAAGGTGCAGCCCGGTGATTTCGTGGTAGCCGGAAAGAATTTCGGCTGCGGCTCCAGCCGGGAACATGCCGTCTACTGCCTGAAGTTCGCGGGGGTGCCCTGCGTGCTGGCGGAGACCTGCTCCCGCATCTATTACCGCAATGCCATCAATAACGGATACCCGGTCCTGTTTGTGGACGGGATCTCCGCGGCGATCCGGGACGGCCGGATCCGCAACGGGGACATGCTGGAAGTCGACCTGACCACCGGGGAGATCCATGACCTGGATACGGACGCCCGCCTGCACGGAGACGCGGTGAGCGACCTGGAACATGAGATCATGGAGGCCGGCGGCCTGTTCCAGTATATGAAAAAGACAGCGGAGGGATAAACATGGAACTGAAGAAACCGGCCATGGCCGGTACGACGGAATCCGGAGACGTTATGGTCACGCTCCGGCCGGAAGCGGCCGGCGGGATCACGATCGACCTCACCAGCGACGTGGAAGTGCTGTTCGGGGACTCGATCCGGGCAACGGTCCGGCAGGTGCTGGGGGAATTCGGCGTGGAAAACGCCCGCGTTTCCCTGGTGGACAAGGGCGCGCTGGATTTCGTGATCCGGGCCCGCCTGCAGTGTGCGGTCTGCCGCGCCGCGGAGATCGAATTTGACTGGAGCAGGGAGGACAACTGACGATGGAAAACAATCAGCTGATGCGGACTTCCCTCTATGCCGGAGGGACCAGCCCGGTGAAAATGATCCAGGCGGGATTCTACAATGAGGACTGTCTGGTCTACGACCTGGAGGATTCCGTGTCCGCCGGCGAAAAGGACGCGGCCCGCTTCCTGGTCTACAATGCGATCAAATATCAGCGGCCGGCCGGCAAATACATCCTGATCCGGGTCAACGGGATCTACTCGAAAGAACTGGACGCGGACCTGGAAGCGGCCGTGCGCGCGCAGCCGGACGCCATCCGCATTCCCAAGGTGGAATACGCGGAGGAAGTGGTCCGGATCGCGGACAAAATGACGGCTATCGAAAAGAAGGCCGGCCTGCCCGAAGGCGGCGTGAAGATCTGGTGCAATATCGAATCCTATCTGGGCGTCCTGAATGCCAGACAGATCGCATCCGCCAGCTCCCGCGTGGTGGCCATGGCCCTGGGCGCGGAGGACTTTACCGCCAGCATGAGTGCGAAGCGCACCAAACCCGGCTGGGAGATCTTCTATGCCCGCAACGCGGTGCTGATGGCCTGCCGGGAAGCGGGCATCTCCGCGCAGGACGCCGTCTTTTCCGATATTAACGACGCGGAAGGCCTGGAGCGGGATCTGGAAATGACCCGCACCCTGGGATTTGACGGCAAGACCTGCGTGCACCCGCGCCAGATCGATCAGGTCAATGCGTGCTTTACGCCTTCCGCCAAGGAGATCCGCAACGCCAGACGCGTGCTGGAAGCGCTGGAGGAAGCCGCCCGCAACCATACCGGCGTCTGCGTGCTGGACGGCGGCATGGTGGACAAACCCATGGAACTGAGAGCCCGCACGACTCTGGCCAAGGCGGAAGCCGCCGGCATTAAATGGGGAGGGGAAGAGAAATGATCCGAAACAGTCTGGGAAGAGAGCTTCCCGAAAAAATAGGTGATTACACGGTCAGACCTTACCGGGGCGCGTATGCCACACCCGCGCCGGAAGGTCCGGTCGTTTCCGGAAGGTCCCTGGG
>CADBQE010000111.1 GCA_902796695.1 uncultured Lachnospiraceae bacterium | reverse complement strand
CTCGGGCGTCCCGCTTTATGAGGGGCTGGCGGCCCGGCTGGCGGAGAAGGGGCTGCGCCAGGTCTATACGCTGATCATGCTGCTGACACATTTGCCGCTGGCGGCGCTGGTCGTCGTGATCTGTCGGACGGCAGGACGGATCACGCTGTTCGGAAGAAGAGGAGGAGAATGAAGAAGGCCGGCCCGAGGGGCCGGTCTTTTCTGTTGCTGAATGTCAATGCTGCTTATAATACGATGCGGATGCGGGTCCCGATGTCCTCGCGGGAGAGGACTTCGAAATGTCCGCCGTGCTTGTCAATGATCCATTTGGCGATGGAGAGGCCGAGACCAGTGCCCTCGACAGAGCGGGCTTCGTCGGCGCGGTAGAAGCGCTCGAACATGTGCTCCACATCGGCGCGGGCCATGCCGATGCCGCTGTCCTGGACCTGCAGGAAGGGGCGGCCGGCGTCATCCCGGCCGGTCCTGAGCAGGATCTCATCGCCCGCGGCAGTGTATTTGGCGGCGTTGTCCAGCAGGATGCGGACAGCCTGCTTGAGGAGGCCGGGATCGGCCTGGACCGTGACGTCCGGATCCGCTTCCGTAAAGCGGTACATGTGCGCCTCGTCGATCATGAGGGATTCCTCGTACGCCTCGCGCATCAGCGCGTTCAGAGAAACGTCCTCTTTCTGCAGCTGGGTGCGCCCCGCATCGCCCCGGGCCAGGAAGAGGAGCTGTTCCACCAGGTGCTTCATGCGCTGCGTTTCGGTCCGAATGGCGGCGATGGATTCGTTCAGGACCTTTTCGTCGTCCTTGCCCCAGCGGGCCAGCATGTCCGCGTAGCCGCTGATGACGGCGATGGGCGTGCGCAGCTCGTGGGACGCGTCGTTCACGAAGCGGGCCTGCTGGCGGTTGCTTTCGCGGATGCGGGTGAGCAGGTTGTTGATGGCGGCCTCCACGCCGGCCAGGTCGCTGTCGCCTAACTTGAGGCGCGCGCCGTCGTCTGCGCCCAGATGGGAGACCGCGTCCTCGATCAGGCGGTACTTGTCTTCGCCGAATTCCATCTGCGAAAGCGCCTCCGCCTGCGCGGCCAGCTCATAGAGCGGCGTCAGGATCTCCCGCACGCGCCGCTTTTCCGACTGATAGGCGATGAGGATCCCGATGAACTGCAGGCCGAGCAGCACGCCCCAGACGATCAGCCAGATCCGCAGGCTGCTCCACAGCCGGATCCGGAGCGGTTCCACCGCCTCCCCGTCCCGGGCGGTGTACAGCAGGTCCTCCGGTTCTCCGGCCGTATCCCGCACGATCGCGAACTCCCGCTCCGTTTTGACCGAGAGCCGTCCGAACGCGGTGTGCTCCCGCACCGCCAGATAGGCCGCGGGGACCAGGAAGAGCCAGAACAGCCCTCTGAAAAACAGCCGGGCCAGGGCCTTGCCCAGGCGGCCGGCCGTCAGCCGGGTGGTGATGGAATTCATGTTTTTATTCGGAACGGATGACATAACCCACTCCCCGGATCGTCTGGAACATCTTCACGCCGTAGACTTCGTCGATCTTGGCGCGCAGATGGCGCACGTAGACGTCCACGATATTGGTCTCGCCCATGTAGTCGTAGCCGCAGACCTTTTCCAGCAGGGTATCGCGGGACAGCACGATATCCCGGTTCTCCAGCAAAGTCTTCAGCATCAGGAATTCCCGGTTGGTCAGTTCGATCTCCTGCGAGTCCCAGGTGACGCGGTGGCGGCCCTCATCCAGCTCCAGGGCTTTCCAGCGCAGGACGCCGGGCCGGGCGGAAGCGGCAGCCGGGGCCGGCGTTCCCGCCTGACCCGCCGATGCGGTGTCTCCCGTTTCCGGCTTGCGGTACTTCAGACTCACCCGGATCCGCGCCAGCAGCTCCTCGATCGCGAACGGCTTGGTGATGTAATCCATCGCCCCCGCGTCCAGTCCCGCCACCTTGTCCATCACGGAATCCCGCGCGGTAAGGAGGATCACCGGCGTGGCTTTCTCCTGTCGCAGGCGCCGCAGCACCTCCATGCCGTTTAGGCCGGGCAGCATGATGTCCAGCAGGATCAGGTCGTAGTCCTGTTCCCGGGCCAGTTCCAGACCGGCCCGGCCGTCGAACGCCTTCTCCGTTTCATAGCCCTCATGGATCAGTTCCAGCTCGATGAAACGGGCCAGTTTTTCTTCATCTTCAACGATCAGTATTTTCGGCATGACGCCTCCTGCAGCGGGCAGCCGGCCCGGTCTTCCGGGAATATCCCGGGGCACAGGACCGGCTGCCCTGTTTTATCGCTTTTATTTCTTCCGGAATTCTTCCTTCGCGGACTCCGCCGCGCGGCTGAACTTGTCCATCACTTCGTTGGCGGCCCGCATTTCCCGCTCTTTTTCGCCCTCGAACGAGTACGTGAAGCCGAAGAACAGGGACACCACCACCAGTACCAGGATCAGGAACCAGGAGCCGAAGAGGATCAGAAGCGCTACCCAGAACGGCAGCTTTGCCATCTGCTCGCCTTGACGCTTCACGATCAGGTAGTTGGAGGAGAGCACATGCCAGACCTTCTTCAGGAAATCCTTGACCTTCTGACCGCCGTCGCCGTGCGCCTCACCGTACGCTGCGCGGCCGCGTTCGCGGGGATCGGGGTCCACAGTCACCGGTACGTACTGGGGCTGGCTCTCATATCTGGTGGAATACGCTCCGCCCTGCGGCGCCGCCTTCCCCTGCTTCTCCAGCAGGATCATCGCCTCCAGCAGATCGCCG
>CADBQE010000110.1 GCA_902796695.1 uncultured Lachnospiraceae bacterium | reverse complement strand
GGGCCTTCCGCTCCGACTTCCTCCACACGCGTTCCGTCCACGACGGGCACCCGGACCCCGGAAACGGATCCGGCCGGCACCAAGAGCAGCGGAGGCGGCTGGAAGACCGTCGCGATCGTCCTGCTCGCGATCCTGCTGGTTTTATCCGTCCTGTTTTCCGGCGTGATGGCCTATCAGAACAAGATCCTGAAGGAGCGCATCCGCCGCCGCAAGGCCTTAAAGAAAAGAGAGCCGTGACATGCTGACGCTTAAGATCCGTTATCTGGATCCGGAGATGGAGCCGCTGACCTACGTGGAAGGAAAGTCCGACTGGATCGACCTCAGGGCGGCGCGCGAGATCTCCTTTGAGGCCGGAGAATTCCGGCTGATTCCGCTGGGCATTGCCGTGGAGCTGCCGGAAGGCTATGAGGCGCACGTGGCGCCGCGCAGCAGCACGTTCAAAAACTTCGGCCTGCTGCAGGTGAACAGCGTCGGCGTCGTGGACAGCTCCTACTGCGGCGACCATGACGAATGGTTCGTTCCGATGCTCGCCACCCGGCCGGTCACCGTGCACCGCGGGGACCGCATCTGCCAGTTCCGGGTCGTGGAGAACCAGCCCCCGCTGGTCTTTGAAGCCGTGGAACACCTGACGGGAAAGGACCGCGGCGGCTTCGGCAGCACCGGGATAAAATAACGGCGCTCCGGCGCGGCGAAACGCACTTTTCCTTGCCCTTTCTGCCCTTATATGGTATCATATAAGGGTATTTTTTTATGCGCGGACCGCAGGGAATGCGTCGGAATGCGCGGCATGAGGAGGAAGCATGGAACAGTTTGATTTATTGATCATGGGCGGCGGCCCCGGCGGATACAGCCTGGCGGGCGCGGCGGCCAAAAAAGGCCTGAAAACAGCCGTATTTGAAAAGAATGTCCTGGGCGGCACCTGCCTGAACGTGGGCTGCATCCCCACCAAATATCTGGTGGACAAAGCCCTGACTATGGATAAAGTAAAGAACCTGAGCAAGCGCGGCATCTACGGCGGCCCGCTGACCATAAATTTCGAAAAGGTCCAGAAGGGCAAGGAAATGGTGGTGAAGAAGCTCACGAGCGGCGTCAAGCTGCTGCTGGATGCGGCCGGCGTGACCACCGTCTACGGGGAAGCCGTGCTGAAGCCGGACCGCATCGTGGAATGCGGCGGGGAATGCTATCAGGGCAAAAACGTGGTGATCGCGACCGGAAGCGAGACCATGATCATCCCGATCCCCGGCCATGAGCTCTGCATCACGTCCACGGACGTGCTGAACATGACCGAGATCCCGAAGAGCATGGTCGTCATGGGCGGCGGCGTGATCGGACTGGAACTGGCCTGCGCCTTCCAGGCCTTCGGCACGAAGGTGTCCGTGGTGGAAATGCTGCCGGCGCTGCTGCCGAACAACGAACGCGCCGCGGTGGACCAGCTGGTCTCTCATATCAAGAAGCTGGGCGTGAAGCTGTATACCGGCGCGAAAATGCTGCGCGTGGAAAAGGCCGAAGAAGGCCTGAAAGCCGTCTTTGAAAAGGACGGCGCGGAAAACGTGATCGACTGCGAACAGGTCCTGATGGCCGTGGGCCGGAAGGCTTCCCTGGCCGGGATCGACGCGGAAGCCCTGGGCCTGGAACTGGAAAGACGCTGCGTCAAGGTGGACGCTCACCAGCGGACCAATCTGCCCGGCGTTTACGCGATCGGCGATGCGGCCGGCGGTCTGCAGCTGGCGCATGCGGCCTATGCGGAAGGCGAAAGAGCCCTGCAGGATATGCTGGGCGAAGAAGTCCCGGCTCCCGGCCCCATCCCGGCCTGCGTCTATACGCTGCCCTGCTTTGCCTCCGTGGGCCTGAGCACGCAGCAGGCGGAAGCCGCCGGCTTCAAGCCGGTCATGGGCACTTTCGAATACAGCAACAACGGCATGGCGCTCGCGGAAGGCGCGTCCGGCACGGTTTATGTGGTGGCGGATGAAGCAACGAAGAAAACGCTGGGCGTGACCATCGTCGGAGAAAATTCGTCCGAAATGATCGGCATGGCTACGCTGGCCGTTCAGAACGGCATGACGCTGACGGAGTGGGAAAACACCGTGGTGGCGCACCCTTCGCTTTGTGAGATGATGAAGGAAGCGGCCCTGGACTGCTTCGGCGTCGCGATCCATAAATAAAATGCGTACGGCGATTCTTGACCTCGCCACGACAGACCCTGCCTTCAATCTGGCGGCGGAGGAGTATGTATTCTCCTCCCTGCCGAGGGACAGGGCGTATGTGATGCTCTGGCAGAACGACCGGGCCGTCATCATAGGCAAATATCAGAATACGGCGGCGGAAGTAAACGGCGCGGCCGTGGAGGCGCGGGGCATTCGGGTGGTGCGGCGTCTCTCCGGCGGCGGCGCGGTTTATCATGACCTCGGCAATCTGAATTTTACGGTGATCACGGATGCGCAGCCGGGCGGCCGCGTGGATCTGGCCCTGTTCTGCCGGCCGGTGGTGCGGACGCTCGCGCGCTTCGGCGTGGCCGCGGAGATCAGCGGCCGGAACGACGTGACCGCGGGCGGCCGGAAATTTTCCGGCAACGCGCAGTATCTGCGGGACGGCAGAGTGATGCACCACGGAACGATCCTTTTCGACTCGGATCTTTCCGCCGTGCAGGAGGCGCTGGCGGTCCGCGCGGAAAAACTGGCGGGCAAGGGCGTTTCCTCCGTCCGCTCCCGCGTGACAAATCTGAAGCCGCTGCTTCCGCCCGGGGTGACGCTGGAGGAATTCCGCCGCGTCCTGCTGGAAGAACTGACGGACGGGCGGGAAGCCGAGCGGATCACCTTCTCGGACGAGGACCTGGCGGCGATCGGCCGCCTGAAGGAAGCCCGCTATGACCGCTGGGAATGGAACTGGGGCGCCTCTCCGCCGGGCACGCTCCGCAAGCGGAAGCGGTTTGAGGGCTGCGGGACCGTGGAAGCGGTCATCGCACTGAAGAAGGGCTGCATCGAGAGCCTGACTTTTCAGGGCGATTTCTTCAGCACCCGCGACCCCGCGGAACTGGCGGACCGGCTGACCGGCGTTCCGCTGCGGGAAGATGAGGTGCGGCAGCACCTGGCCGGGATCCGCGTCCCGGATTATTTTACCGGCCTCGAAGCGGCGGATCTGACGGAACTGCTGCTTCTGTAAAAAGACGGAAGGAAAGGAGCCCGGCTCATGAAATGGCTTATTGCCTCGGATATCCACGGCAGCAGCCGCTGCTGTGAAAAACTGCTGCGCCGCTTTGAAGCGGAGAAGGCGGACCGCCTGCTTCTTCTGGGCGATCTGCTCTATCACGGTGCCCGCAACGCGCTGCCGGAGGAATACGGAACCATGAACACGGCCGAGCAGTTAAACCGCTATAAGGACGTGATCGCCGCGGTCCGCGGCAACTGCGATTCCGAAGTGGACCAGGCGGTGCTGGAATTTCCGATCCTGCAGGACTTCACGGCCCTGGTGGACCGCGGCTGCCTGATCATGGCCACCCACGGCCATCTGTATGACGAGCACAGCCGCTTCCCGCTGCAGGGCGTGGACGTGCTGCTGTCCGGTCATACCCACGTGCCCGTCTGCCATGATTTCGGTAATTTCGTGGCGATGAATCCCGGCTCCGTTTCGATCCCCAAAGGCGGCAGCCGTCACAGCTATATGACACTGGAGAACGGCCTGTACCGCTGGATGGATTTGGACGGCGAAGAATACCGGCGTTTCGAAATGACGCCGCGGCATTCTTTCTGAGAGATGCAGCATGATGAATCTGTTTGACTATATGAATGATCAGGCCAAGGAAAAGGACAGCCCTCTCGCGCTGCGCCTGCGCCCCGTCACCCTGGATGAGGTGGTGGGGCAGGAGCACATTCTGGGAGAGGGCAAGCTGCTGCGCCGCATTATTCAGGCGGATCAGCTGTCCTCCCTGATCTTTTACGGGCCGCCCGGCACCGGCAAGACCACGCTGGCGCAGGTGATCGCCGCCACCACCAAGGCGGAATTCCGTCAGATCAACGCGACGGCCGCCGGCAAAAAGGACATGGAAGAAGTCGTGGCGGAGGCGAAAAACAACCGCGCGCTCTTCGGCAAAAAAACGATCCTGTTCATTGACGAGATCCACCGCTTCAACAAAGCCCAGCAGGATTACCTGCTGCCGTTTGTGGAAGACGGGACCGTGATCCTGATCGGCGCCACGACGGAGAATCCGTTTTTTGAAGTGAACCGGGCTCTGATTTCCCGTTCCCATATTTTCCAGCTCAGACCGCTGGATAAGAAGGATATCGCGGTCCTGCTCCGGCGGGCCGTGACCGATCCGGAGCGCGGCATGGGCATGTACGGCGCGGACATGGATGAGGACGCGGTGGAATTCCTGGCGGATGTGGCCGGCGGCGATGCCCGCCGGGCCTTAAGCGCCGTGGAGCTGGCCGTCCTGACGACCCCGCGCGGCGAAGACGGGCGGATCCATATTACCCTGTCCGTGGCGGAAGAGTGCATCCAGCGCCGGGCCGTGCGCTATGACAAGGACGGCGACAATCACTACGACGTGATCAGCGCCTTCATCAAAAGCATGCGGGGGTCGGACCCGGACGCGGCGCTTTACTGGCTGGCCCGGATGCTGACCGCCGGCGAAGATCCGAAATTCATTGCGCGCCGCATCATGATCTGCGCGGCAGAGGACGTGGGCCTGGCCGATCCCCGCGCCATGCAGGTGGCGGTGGCCGCTTCGGAAGTCCTGGAGCGCGTCGGCATGCCCGAGGGCCGGATCCCGCTGGCCCTGGCCGCCGTGTACGTCGCCACCGCACCGAAGAGCAACGCCTCCTATATGGGCCTGGAAAAAGCCCTGGAAGCCGTGCAGAATACGGACGTCAAGCAGGTCCCGCCGCATCTGCAGGGGACCGGCTATCAGGGCGCGTCGGACCTGGGCAAGGGCATCGGCTATCAGTATGCCCACGATTTCCCGGGGCATTACGTCAAACAGCAGTATCTGCCGGATGAACTGCTCGGAAGCCGTTTTCTGGAACTGGGAGACAACGGATACGAGCGGGAGATCAAAAAATATATAGAGTTTTTGACACATTTGGTGTAGAATAAAGAGAAATACGGACGGGAGCCTCCCTTTTGGCTCCTTTTTTCCGAAAATGCGGGAAAGGAGAGGACCGTGAGAAAAAAGATCAACCAGCTGGCCAAGGGCAATATCGAAGAAGTGCAGGCCCGGATCCGGCTTTCGGAAGAGAGTCTGAGCGCGGCAGTCCCCCGCGGACAGTCCGCCGCCGGGAAGATCCTGCTGACCAGTGAAAACGGGATCCCTTTCCGCGGCCTGGCCTATTCGGATGATGAACGGGTGGAACTGCTGCAGGACGCGTTTGCCGGCCAGCAGGTGACCCTGAATTATGTGGTCCACGGAGAAGACGAGGAAGAAGACACCGTCCTGACGGGCCATTTTTCCCTGGTGACCAATACCGGGGATATCGAAGTGCCTTACCGCTTTGCGGTGGGCCGCGGCGCGGGCTCGGACATCCCGCTGCCGTCGGGGCTGCCGGAACTGGCGGAGCTGGCGGAAAACCATCCGGATCAGCTCCATCAGCTGTACGTGACCGGCCGGTTCGCGCAGCTTCCTTTTCTGAAGGATGATTCCCTGAAAGCCCTGCTGACCGCGCTTAAGGACTCCCCGGACAGCCATCTGGCCGAAGAGGAATTCCTGGTGGCCTGCGGCGCGGCGCAGCCGGTCAAACTGACCGTGCAGACCGCCCCGATCGCGGTGAATTTCAAAGACAGCATCTCGCGCGGCGAGATCCTGATCCGCCGCAGCGGAAACGGCTACTGCGTGATCTCGGTGTCGGCCCGGGCTCCTTTTGTCCGGCTTCCCCGCGAACGCTGGACGAACGCGGATTTTCAGGGCGACGAGCTCCGCATCCCCGTCTATTTCATGGCGGAGCACCTGCATGCCGGCCGGAATCTGGATGAGATCCTGGTCAATACCGGACGGGAAGAATTTCATATCCCGGTCACGGTGATCCCCGAACATCCCGCGGATCCCGCAAGACAGCGTGCCCGTCTGCTGCGCCGCGCCCGCCTGCAGCTTTCGCGCAGCATGGTCAGCCTGTATGCCGGGCAGAACGCGCCGTACAATATCGATTCCCAGACCATGAAGCATCTGGAGGCCTGCGAAGAAGGCCGGGAGCCGGATGTTCCGGAAATACTGCTCCGCGCGGAGCTGTGCCGCGAAACGCGCCGGCGCGCCGAGGAAAAAGAGACCCTGGAGCAGATCCGGGCCGAAGTCCAGCGCAGCCGCACGGAAAAAGTGACGCCGTACCTGTGGTTCTTATATCTGGAAGAAGAAATGGAGAAGGGCGACCGTCTTTCGGACGGCTTCCTGCGTCTCCTTTACCGCCTGAAGGACGAAGAAGCCGGCCGGGTGGAGCTTCTGCCGCTCCTGATGCGCTGCGACAGCGAATGGGCCGAGCACCCTGAAAAATGCTTCCTCCGCATCCGCGACCATTTCGAGCACGGCCGCTTCCCGCTGATCCTGAAACTGGAAACCGTGAAGCTGCTGAACAATCACCCGGATCTGCTGACGGATCTGGACAGCTTTACGCTGCAGCTGCTGATCTTCGGCGCACGGTCCGACTGCTGGAAGAAAGCCGTGGCGGACAGGGCCCGGGATCTGCTGATCCGCGAAAAGAAATTCCGGCCGGGCTGCGAGCGGCTCGCGATGCTCCTGTACCGCTGCCATCCGGAAAAAGAGATGCTGACGGCCCTGCTGACGGTGCTGCTGCGCCGGGAAAAGCCCTCGGCCCGCTACCTGGAATGGTACGAAAAAGGCATCCGTGAGGACGTGCGCCTGGCGGAACTGTATGAATATTATCTGAGCGCGCTGCCCGAAGACTATGAAGGCGAGATCCCGCAGATGGTCCAGCTCTATTATACCTACAACAGCCCCCGCTCCCGCAGCGCGAAGCGGAGCCTGTACCGGTATATCCTGACGCATTACGAGCCGGAGACCCAGATGTACCGCCTGTATGAAAAGCAGATCCAGACCTTTGCGATGGATCAGCTGCTGCTGGGCGAAGTGCGGGATTCGGAGACGGTCTTTTTTGAAAAAATGTTCCTCCCGCAGGTGCTGGACAGCCGCATGGCCGTCGTGCTGGCGGAATATGTCTATACCATGCACCTGACGCTTTCCAACCGCAGCATCGAGAAGATCCTGGTGATCTACGGGGAATTAAAAGAGCCGTTCGTCTATCCGGTGCGGGACGGGGAAGCCTACATTCCGGTGTTTACGCCGCGCTGCCGCCTGCTGTTTGTGGACAAGAACGGCGACCGCTACGTGCAGAGCGTTTTCCGCCGCAGGAAGCTCATGGAAGCCTCCCGCGAAATGATGGAAACCCTGCGGCGGCTCTCACCGGGCAGCCTGCCCTTCAAACTGGTCCAGTGCCAGAAGGCCGTCAAGGGCGAACTGAACGAGTGGGAAGCCCGCGACCTGGTGCAGCGCTTTGCGGAATGGAACGAGCTTTCGGACGCCTACCGCGAAAAACTGATCTTCAGCCTGGTCAAGCGGCGCAATCTGGGTACGGCGGAAAATGCCGCGCTGCTTAAGGAACTGCGGCGCAGCCCGTATCTGGACGCGCAGGCCGGCGCCCTTCTGGCGGAAAGCCTGCTGCTGCAGGGCGATGACGAGGCTGCCGCGGAAATGGTCCGCCGCTTCGGCTACCGGCATTTCGATACCGGCCTGCTGCTCCGGCTGATGAACCGCATGATCCGCACCCGCGGCTATACGTTCGATAAAAACACCTATCACGGCGTCCTTTCCCTCTACCGCCGGGACGTATGGGATTCCGTGACCCTGACCTATCTCTGCCGCCATTTCAACGGCAGCACGGAAGACATGCGCTGCCTGCTGGAGCGGGCCGTCAGCGGCGAGGCCGTCCCCTACGACCTGCCCGAGCGGCTGCTCGCCCAGATGCTCTTTACCGGCGAAACGAACCGGATCGAGTGGGTCGTGGAGCAGTATCTGAAGGAAACGCAGGCGCCGAAGGTCCCGAACCGCGTGCTGCTGCACGCCTACGCGGTGGACCGCTGCGAACGCTATTTCTGCCGCGGCGAAACGATCCCGGAGAATATTTTCGCCTATCTGGCTTCCTGGGCTCTGTCGGAAAAGAAACCCGCGCAGCTGCCGGATCTGTGCCAGATCGCCCTGACATGCCGGTACGCGGACAAGGAAACGCTGACACCGGAAGAAACGGCACTGGCCAGGACCTTCCTGAACCACCTGTACGACAGGGGCCTGCTCTTTGCCTATCAGGAGAAGCTGGGCCGCTTCTTCGCGCTCCCGGACGAACTGGGCGACAGGACGCTGATCGAATACCGGGGCCGGGAAGACGAGCCGGTCCGCATCGCCTGCCGCATTCTGCCGCAGGAAGAGGGGAAGGAACCGCGCGTGAGCGAAATGCCGCACATTTTCCGCGGGATCTATGTAAAGCCCGTGCTCCTGTTTGCGGATGAAGTGCTGGAATACAGCATTTTCCGCAGCAATGATCCGGACCGGAAGCCGCTTGCGGGCGGCCGTCTGCCCGGAAAGGCCAAAGCCGGCGGCAACCGCTTTGCCGCGCTGAACCGCCTGATCGATGAAGCGGCGGCCGGACGCGACGGCTGGCAGGAAAAACTGGAGGACCTGGGCAAACGGGACGTGATTTTGCACGAATACTTCCCTTTGGCATAAGGATTTGATATAATAAAACGAGACACTGCGGCATGGCCGGAAAGGAGGAAAACATGGACGGATTGATTCTGGGCATCGACCTTTGCGATACCCACAGCCAGATCAGCGTGTTTTCCCCGGAAAAGGGCGAGCCGGAGGCCATCCTGACCGGAGAATCGGAGAATACCTCCCTGATCTCCACCGTGCTCTGCAAACTGAAGGGCAGCGATACCTGGCTGATCGGCTACGAAGCCTACCGGCGCGCGCTGATGGGCGAAGGCACCATGGTGGACAAGCTGGTGAAGCTGCTGTACAAAAACGGCAGCGCGACCATCGAAGGCGTCCGCTACAGCGCCGTGGAGCTGATGAGCCATTATATCGAACAGCTGCTGGCGCTGCCGCGCGCCGCATACGGACAGGAAGAGGTGCGGTGCCTGGCTTTCAGCCTGCGCGAACTGAGCCCCGACCTGCTGGACCGCCTGACGCTGGCCTGCGACGCCTGCGGCATCCCCCGCAGCCGCCTGCGCTTCCTGAGCCACACCGAATGCTTTGCTTTCTTTGCCGCCTCCCGTCCCCGGGAGATCTGGCCCAACATGGTGGTCGGCTTCGACTTGAACGACGAGGGGATGGATTATTACGAGATGCGCGTGCTGCGGGGCCGCCGCCCCCAGGTCCTGGAAGCCAGACGCGAATCGCTGGAGGAAGCCTTCGATCTGGACGTGCTGGATACCGCGGTGGGAGAGCGGATGGCCGATTCCATCCTGTCCTCCTGCGCCGACCGGCTTCTGGCCAAGAAGCTGATCTCCTCCGTTTTCCTGACCGGAGACGGCTTCAGCAATGTGACGACCTGGGCGCCCGAATTCTTAAAGCGCCTTTGCAATAAACGGAAAGTCTTCGAAGGCCAGCACCTGTTTGCGGACGGCGCGGCCATTCAGGCTTACGACAGTACCCGCGAAGAAACGATGTTCCCTTACGTCTGCATCTGTGAGGGCCGTCTGTCCTCCTCTATCAGCGTATACGCCGTACGGGACGGCCGGAACGAACAGCTGACGCTGGCCTCCGCCGGCAGCAACTGGTACGAAGCCCGCTCCTCCGCGGAATTTATTCTGGATGACGTGCAGACCCTGGAACTCATGATCACACCGTTCGCGACCCAGCGGGTGGAAGTGATCCCGATCTCTCTGGCGGAGCTGCCGGCCAGGCCCAATAAAGCGACCCGCATCCAGGTCATCATCTCATTTGCTTCGGAAAACCATGTCACGGCCCGCGTTGTGGACAAGGGCTTTGGGGAGCTGTTCCCCGCCAGCGGCATGGTCATCCGCCGGGATTTTCTGATCTCCTGATCAAAGAAGGAAGAACAAAGTCATGGGCAATCTGATCCTCAGCCGTCCTCTGGATATCAAGAGGCCGTATTATGTACAGGAACTGGGCGTACATCTGTACAGCGCCGAGGAGCTTTGCTATTACATTTATCATTACGTAACGCTGATCGATGAAAACTTTGCGGACGAGCGTCTCCTGGATTTTATCCATCAGCTGGATCAGCCGCGGCTGGAGGAACGCATTCTCAGGACCAGAGAGCAGGGCGGCCTGTACGATATCCTGTATGTGATCCTGCAGGAGCTGCGCTATTACAGCAGCAGCGACCTGTTCCAGTTCCGCAGGCAGCTGGAAAAGCTCAGCCGCAGCAGTCAGGCCGAACGCCTGCGCGAAAAAGGCGACCTGCTGTTTGAACGCGGCCAGTATTACGCGGCGGTCCGGACCTACAATCAGATTCTGGATCTGGACAGCCGGGAACTGGCGGATGCCGAATTTGTCAGCCGCATCTGGCAGAACAAGGCCGCCTGCTATGCCCGGACAGAACATTTCGAAGAAGCCCTGGACAACCTGAAAAACGCCTGGCTGCTGACCCGCAGCAGCGGGCTGGCGGAAAAAATGTATGCGCTCAACCGCCTGATGGGGAAGGATGAAGTCCCGGAACCGGTAAAAACCGCGGTCACGGACGACATGCTGGAGCAGTTCCGCAGCAACTGGGACAAGCGCTGGCAGCTGGCGGCCTATCAGGGGAAAGCGCTGGAAGCGGCGGCCCTTGCGGACAAACCGGAGCCGGAGCGCACCAGAGCCTGTCTGGAACTGCTGTACCGCTGGAAGGAAGAATATCGGAAGAAGCAGCTGTCATAAAAGGAGTATACTATGATTCTCTGTGCCATAGGACAGGATTCCCACCGCTTTGCGCAGGAGGACAGACCCCTGATGCTGGGCGGTGTTTTACTGCCCGGAGAAAAGGGCCTTAAGGCCAACAGCGACGGCGACGTTCTGCTGCATGCCCTGACCAATGCCGTTTCCGGCGTGACCGGACGCAATATCCTGGGCCCGATCGCGGACGAAATGTGCCGCGCCGGCGTAACGGACAGCCGCGCCTACCTGAGGGAAGCGCTGCGGGATCTGAAGGAGCGCGGCGGGCGGATCGTGCATGTTTCGTTCAGCGTGGAGGCTGCGCGGCCGCATCTTTACCGCCATATCCCGGCCATCAGAGAATCGGTCGCCGGTCTTCTGGAGATTACGCCGGCCCACGTGGGGCTGACCGCAACCAGCGGCGAAGGACTGACGGACTTCGGGCGGGGCGAAGGCATCCAGGTCTTCTGCCAGATCACAGCCGAGATCCCCGGGGAGGAATGATGATGGAACTGTTTCCGCATGCGAAAATCAATCTGAGTCTTTATATCACCGGCCGGCAGCCGGACGGTTACCATACGGTGGATACGATCTACTGGCCGCTGCCGCTGTTCGACTATCTGAGCGTGGAGCCGTCGGCCCGCAACCGCATTGCCGTATCGGACAAAACGCTGGAAGGGCGGGACAACCTGGTCGTGCGCGCGTGGGAGCTGATGCATGAACGCTACCGGATCCCGCCGGTGTCGGTCCGGCTGGAAAAGGGAATCCCCGCGCAGGCGGGCCTGGGCGGCGGCAGCGGCGACGCGGCGGCCATGCTGCAGGCGTTAAACCGCATATTCAAGCTCGGCCTGACCCGTCATAAGCTCGGCGAGATCGGAAAAGAACTGGGCGCGGATGTGCCTGCCCGCATTCTGGACGCGCCGGCCAGAGGCCGCGGAACCGGGACGGATCTGGAAAAATTTCCTTCGGATCTTTTTCTCCCGCTTCTTATCGTACGCCCGCCGCATGGATTTTCCACGGCGGACATGTATCGTGCCTGGGATGAAAAAGGCGGACAGTCTCTGTCCGCGGAAGAAATAGAAGAGAAGCAGCAGGGACTGATCCGCGTGCTGGCCGGAGATTCCCCGGAAGCGACGGTTCCCTTCCTGCATAATGATTTTGAAAGCGTCCTGACGGGCAGTGCGCGGGAAACCTTCGAACAGGCCCGGCAGCTGCTGACGGAGAACGGCGCGGCGGCGGCTCTGCTGTGCGGCTCCGGTTCCGCCGTGTTTGGGCTGTATCCTTCGGACGAAGCGCGGAAAGCCGCCAGGGAAGCCCTGCGCGAAGCGCTGCCGGCGGACTGGGGCCTGTACGTGCCCTTCCGCACGGAACCGGGGGCCGGCCTATGAGTCCGGCGTCCTGTGACGTGATCCTGGCCGCGGGCGGCAGCGGAAGCCGTTTCGGCGGCCCGGTCAACAAAGTCCTGATCCGGATCGGAGGAATCCCGGTCCTGCAGTATTCGCTGGATCTTTTCGGAACCCATCCCGCGGTGCGCCATGTAGTGATTCCCTGCCGGCCCGCGGACCGGGAGGCGATCGCGGCGCTGGCCGCCGCCTGGGAAACCGCGCACGGGCTGCAGCCTGGAACAAAGATCCTGCTTGCCGAAGGCGGCGAAACGCGCCGGGACTCCGTATACAACGCCCTGCTTCTGTGCCGCGAACCGCTGGTCCTGATCCATGACGGCGCCCGTCCGTTCGCGACTCGCGCCATGGCGGACGCCTGCCTGGAGGCCCTTAAGACTTATCCGGCGGTCAGCACCGGCGTCGTCAGCAAAGATACGGTCAAGATCGTCAACGAAGCGGGCGAAGTAACTCAGACCACGGACCGCCGCCTGACGCGCCTGATCCAGACGCCGCAGGGCTTCCTGCGCAGGGAACTGCAGGCGGCCCACGAACGCTTCCGCGATGTTCCGGTCACGGATGACTGCAGCCTGATGGAACTGGCCGGTTATCCGGTAAAGATCGTGGAAGGCTCCTATGCCAATAAAAAAATCACCACGCCGGATGACGTAGCGACCTTCCCGGGAGTGCAGCCGGGAACTGCGGAATAAATACGGCGCGGCGCCGGAACCAGGCCCGCTTACCCTAACGCGACGTCCAGCGCCATCATCAGGCTGAAGCCCACGGCAAAGAAGACCACGCCGATGTTGGAATGCTCTCCGGCGGACATTTCCGGGATCAGCTCCTCCACGACCACATACAACATGGCGCCGCCCGCAAAGGAGAGCAGATAGGGCATCGCCGGGATCACAAGGCCGGCAATCAGGACCGTGATGCCGCCGAATACCGGCTCGACCGCCCCGGACAGGACGCCGAGCAGGAAAGACTTTGTCCTGTTTTTCCCTTCGGCAAAGAGCGGCATGGAAATGATGGCGCCTTCCGGAAAGTTCTGGATCGCGATCCCGAGCGCCAGCGCCAGCGCGCCGCCCGCCGTAATTTCGGCGGAGCCGGAAACCAGTCCGGCATAGACAACGCCGACGGCCATGCCTTCCGGAATATTATGGAGCGTGACGGCCAGCACCATCATGACCGTCCGGTTCAGCCGGCTTCTCGGCCCTTCGGTCTGATCGGCCTGATCGATCCGCCGGTGCAGATGCGGGATGATATGGTCCAGCAACAGCAGGAACAGAATGCCCAGCCAGAAGCCGATGAAGGCGGGCAGGAAAGCCAGGCGGCCCATCGCTTCGGACTGCTCGATCGCCGGAACGATCAGGCTCCAGATCGAGGCCGCAACCATGACGCCGGCGGCAAAGCCGGTCAGGGCCCGCTGCACGTCGGACCGCAGGTCCTTTTTCGGAAAAAATACGCAGGCAGCGCCGGCTGCCGTGCCGATAAAGGGGATCAGCAGTCCCCAGATGACGGTTTTCATGAACGTCTGAAGAATCCTTTCTTTTCATACGGAGCCGTTTTTACATCCGGGCAGGAATAGCCTGTCGCTTCAATAGCCGCTTTCAGGGCTTCGGGATCGACCGGTTCCTCCGTCAGGAACACGGCTTCTTTTTTTCCCCGGGAAGCGGAGACTTTTTTAGCGGAGGGGACCGCCTTGCGGATCGTATCGCAGATATGGGCTTCGCACATTCCGCACATCATTCCTTCAATATGCAGGGTAATCTGATTCATGATATCCTTCTTTCTGCCGGACCGGCGGGGTTTGTTATAACGAAGAGGTTAGCATAAACTAACTTTCTGCATTATATCCGGTCCGGCCGGAAAAATCAAGACTGTTCTGCGGATGTTCGCGCAGAAGAAAAACGGACTGCTGCGGGGCGGCAGTCCGTTTTTACGGGAAAGACAGATCCGTGCTGCGGCACGCTTATCCGAGATACTTCCGGATCAGGCGGCGGGCCGTTTCGGGGTCGCCGTCGTAGGGCTCGCGGTAGCCGTCGGCTTTAATGATGTACGGCTGGCGGCCCTGACCCAGCAGCAGGATCAGATCGTCGGGCTGCGCTTTTTTGATGACGTATTCAATGGCATCCGCGCGTCGTTCGATAAACAGCCCCGGGCAGCCGCTCCGGGCGGCTCCTTCCAGGATCACGGCGCCGATGGCAGCCGGATCCTCGTCGCGCGGATCATCCTGCGTCGTTACGATCTCGTCGCAGAAGCGGCCGGCGATCTCGCCCATAATGGGCCGCTTGCCCGTATCGCGCCGTCCGGAGCTGCCGAACACGGCATAGACCTTTCCTTCCGGATGGCGGACCTTCTGCGCAAATTCAAAGACTTTGTCAAAAGCGTCCGGCGTATGCGCGAAGTCCACGATCACGTGATAACTCTGGCCTTCATCGACCACTTCCATGCGTCCGGGAACCTGCGGGATCTTTTCCAGCAGCGGGATCATCTGCTCCAGGGACATGCCCTGCGTGTGGGCGGCGGCGATCACGGCCAGCAGATTGCTGATGTTGTAGCCCGCGATCAGGTTGCAGCGCACCGGATAGTCCCGGCCGTCATGCCGCAGCGTGAAAGTCGTAAAACGGGGCCCCAGCACGATATCGCGGGCCTGATAGTCCGCGTTCCCGCCTTCCTTCCGGCCGTAGGTGACGACCGGGCAGGCGCAGCAGGCCTTTAACGTTTCCAGCGTGGGATCGTCCGCGTTCAGCACGGCGATGCCGTCCGGCTTCATGTTTTTGAACAGGATCTGCTTGGCCTCGAAGTAGGCCTCCATGGTCTTATGATAATCCAGGTGGTCGCGCGTCAGATTGGTGAAGACGGCGCAGTCCACGTCGATCCGGTCCGCCCGCCGCTGCACCAGGCCGTGAGAGGAGATCTCGACCGCCGCCGCGCGGATGCCGGCGGCATACATTTCCGCCAGGTCGCTCTGCAGCTCGATCTGGTCCGGGGTCGTTAAGGACGCATCCCGGTGCACGCTGCCGTATTCCACGCCGACCGTGCCGATATAGCCGGTGGGTGTTACGTGGGAAAACAGGCTGCGCAGGATCATGGTGATCGTGGTCTTACCGTTGGTGCCCGTCACGCCGAACACGGTCATTTTGCGGCTGGGGCTGCCGTAGAACAGGTCGCTGACCCGGTTGAGCTCTTCGGTCACATCCGGGACCGGGATATAGACAACGCCGGGCCGCTCCTCCAGCGGTTTGCTGTGAACGATGGCGGCGGCGCCGGCTTCCGCGGCCTTGCCCGCAAAGGCGTGGCCGTCGCTGGTCAGCCCTTCCAGACAGAAGAACAGGTCGCCGGGGCGGACCTTCCTGGAATCCAGCGCCAGTCCGGTGATCGGAATATCGGAATTGACAGGAAACAGATCAGACAGTTTCATAACGGGTCCTTTCACAATTCGGCATCAGCCTTCTTTTTTTGCATAGAAAACGCGGACGGCCAGCACAAAGCCGAGCAGCAGCACGATGCCGAGGCACAGCGTAATCCAGACATTAAGCCCCGCCGCGCCGGCCAGAATATAGCAGACGGCGCTGACGGCCGCCACCAGGAAGCCGTACGGCAGCTGGGATTCCACATGGCGGATGTGGTCGCAGCCCGCCCCCGTGGAACTCAGAATCGTGGTATCGGAGATCGGGCTCAGGTGATCGCCGCACACGCCGCCGCCCAGAACAGCCGCCGTGGCCATGATCATCAGGGGCGTCATTTCATCCCGGAAGACCGCGACCGCGATAGGGATCAGGATCGCGAAGGTGCCCCAGGAAGTCCCCGTGGAGAAAGCGAGCAGCAGTGCGATCACAAAGAAGAGCGCCGGCACGAGGTTCAGGGAGATGTTGTTCTGCGCCACGAAGCTGCTCACAAAGCCGCCGGCGTCCAGATAATCCGCGCCGCAGATGCCGCCCAGCGTCCAGGCCAGCACCAGGATCAGCGTAGCGGGGACCATGTGCTTGAAGCCCTCCACCAGGCCTTCCAGAAAGACCTTCGGGGTTACGATCTTCCGCGGCAGATACAGGATCGCCAGGAAAAAGACCGTCAGGAAGCCGCCCATGGCCAGGCCCGTGATCGCGTCGCAGTTCGCGAATGCGTCGCCGATGCCGGCCGCTTTGCCGGAGAACAGGCCGCCGGTATACAGCATGCAGACCAGGGAGAAGAGGATCAGCGCCAGCACCGGCAGCACCAGGTCAAAGACCCGGCCGCGGCTGTTTTCCGCTTCTTGCGCTTCCGCCTCCGGAAGCGTGTCCGCCGCGGCGGCCGCCTGCTCATAGCGGCGCATTTTGCCGAAATCCGTGTGCAGCAGCGTGGTAATGACGATCAGCGCCAGGGAGAACCAGGTGTAGAAGTTGAAAACGATCGTGCGCAGGAACAGCGTGAAGCCGTCGATCGCGGAGCCGTCCGGAATATAGGAGCTGACGGCGGCGGCCCAGGAGGAGATCGGTGCGATAATGCAGATCGGCGCCGCGGTGGAGTCGATCACATAGGCCAGTTTTTCCCGGGAGATCCGATTGCGGTCCGTGAGCGGCCGCATGACGGTGCCGACGGTCAGGCAGTTGAAATAGTCGTCCACAAAAACGACGATGCCCAGCAGCATGCTTGCCAGCAGCGTGGCCTTCCGGCCTTTGATGCGGCGCGAGGCCCATTTCGCGTAGCGTCCCGTGGCACCGGAAAGATTCATCAGATAGACGATCATGCCCAGCAGGATGATGAAGACCAGTACACCCATGTTGCCCTGGACCTTCTCCGCCATGACGGACAGAATGGTCTCCAGCGTTTTGAAGGGATCACCGCCGGTAAACAGCAGGCCGCCGACCAGAATGCCGGCAAAGAGAGACAGGTTGACTTCTTTCGTGATCAGGCTGATGATGATCGCCAGTAGAGGCGGGATCAGAGCCCAGAATGTTGCCTGCATCATAACAGACCTCCTGAGAATTATTGATTCTGTTCATTATAAAACAGCCCCCCTGCAAAGTCAAGGAATGCAGGAGGGCCTGGGCGGAAGCGGATCAGGGCAGATCCTTTTCCAGGGTTTTTGTGAGAAGCTTCATCATCCGGATCTTTAATTCCCGGCTGTCGGCAATCAGGTCGTAGACGGCATCTTCGGACAGGACGCCGCGCTTTAGATCCTGCGGCAGGCGGCCGGCTTCGTCGTCTTCAAAGTCCTTGATCCAGCGGGGGGAATCGTAATAGCCGATCAGCTTCTGATAGGCTTTCTGCGCGGCTTCGTATTCGTCCAGCGCCGCCGCGAGGTTCCGGAAGGCCAGGGCCGAGGTGTCCAGACACTGTTCCATTTCCTGAATGCGTTCGATCTGAGTCATGTTATTCTCCTTCTTTCTTCCTGCTGCCGCCCGGCGCGCCGGCGTTCTGCCCGCGGTATTCCAGACACAGCATGGTAATATCATCGGATTGTTCAAAGCCCTGCACATGGGCCGCAAGGCCGGATGCGACCGCCCGGATGATGTCATCCGCGCTTTCGGCCTCGTGGGCGGCCAGCGTTGCCATCAGCCGTTCTTCCCCGAAGAGCGTATGGCTGCTGTCTTCGGCTTCCGTTACGCCGTCGGTATAAAGGAAGATCTTGTCGCCCGGAAGCAGCGTCAGACTGCTTTCTTTGTAGGGAATGCCGGGCATGCCGCCCAGAATAAACCCGCCCTTGCGTCTGAGCCAGGTCCTTTCTCCGTCCCCGGACAGGAGAACGGGGGGATTATGGCCCGCGTTCACATAGGATAGAAGACCGGTGGAAAGTTCCAGGATTCCCATCCAGGCGGTGACGAACATTTCCGCCTCATTGTTCTCGTACAGGCTTTCGTTGGCACGGCGCACCGCCTCCGCGAGCGGGCGCAAATCACGGATGCAGCTCTGCAGCACCTGCTTGGAGCGCACCATGAACAGCGCGCCGGGGATGCTTTTGCCCGAAACGTCCCCGATCAGGAAAGCCAGGTGATCCGGGTCCACAAAGAAAAAGTCATAGAAGTCCCCGCCCACTTCCCGCGCGGCGTCCATATCGGCGGCGAGGGATATTTCCGGACGGCCGGGATAGTCGTCGCGGATGGGCGGCAGAAGCGAGTGCTGGATCGTAGTGGCGGTCTTCAGATCGGACTGGATGCGGGCCTGCGCGACCGTCATATCCCGCCGCTGCTCCACGTAGCGCACCATGAAGATCATCAGCGTGAAGCCGAGAGCGTTGACCAGGATAAACGGGATCCAGATGGCCTTGACGATGCTCAGCGCGGTCTCCCAGGGCTTGACCATAAGCAGGACGACGCCCAGATGAAAGACCTCCATGGCGGCGCCGATCGGGAAAGCCTGCCAGGGCCTAAGCTGCGTCGTGCGCATTTTCTTCCCCAGGAATCCGCAGGCCGGACCGATGCAGCAGGTCGCCACCACACAGGCGGCGGCCGTTGCGCCGCCCATCAGGACCCGGTGAACGCCGCAGATCGCGCCGCCCAGCAGCCCGCCGAGC
>CADBQE010000109.1 GCA_902796695.1 uncultured Lachnospiraceae bacterium | reverse complement strand
ATGAAGTCATAGGTCACGCCGCCGTTTTTCAGCGCCTTCTGGATTCCGGCCAGACTCATGGAGCCGCTGCGCTGGTTCTTCTCGTCATAGCCGTATCCGCTTAAGGATCCTCCGCCGTGGTCCCAGAAAATCAGCATGTTGCGGTTGGCCGGGAAGTTCTGGCTGCAGAAGCGAATAAAGGATGTGAGCGTATTGGGATCCGTCATGGCACCGTTTCCGGCATTCGCTTCCAGCTGATGCAGCTGGCCGTTCTTCACCTGCCAGATCTGGTTGACCGAATTGCTGATGCCGTTCACGCGCCACTGCTTGCAGCCGCCGGTATAGACGATCAGGTTGACGTTGTTTCCGATCGTGGCACTGACCATTTCCTTTAAGTCGGAAGTGCCCATGCCGTACTGGGATTCCAGATCGGTGCCGCACATGTAGACCATCAGGGTGACCACGTCACGGTTGTTCCCCAGACGTGTTGTCCGTTTGTTCCGGGCGCCGGGGGCAACATCCGTGTTGAGTTTGGACGTGTTCGGAGTCAGGCCCCAGCCGGCGGATGTCGCCGCGCCGTCAAACGTATAGCTGCTGCCCGAGCTGCCGCCGAACAGGTTGGAAAGGCCCAGACTGCTGAACAGAGAGCCGGTATTGCCCGGTGTCACGCTGCCCTGGTTGCTGTTCGTCGGGGCAATGATATTGTTGTTCCCCTGTGTGGGCGTCACGGTCCCGCCGCCGAACAGATTCCCGAACAGGCCGCTGACGCCGCCGCCGCCGAAAACCAGCACAGCGATCACGATCAGGATCAGGATCCCCTTGCCCTTGAACAGGCCGCCGGAGCTGCTGCTGTGACTGCTGCCCGAGCCGCCGGTGAGACCGCCGAACAGGCCGCCGCCGGAGTTCTGGGAGCTGCCCGAACTGCTGTTGTTCGACGTATTGGTATTGACCGCGTTCAGGAAGAGATCCGTGAGCATTCCCTTGTCCTGATCGCTTCCCTTCTTCCCGGAAGGTCTGCCGGAATATCCGTGGGAACTGCCGACCGGGCCGGTTCCCAGCCCTTCTTCTCTCTTGTTTACATCTCCTGCCTGGCCGGAGATCTTCTTTTTCCGGCCGCCTGGTGTCGTCGCCATGGCTTTTTCTCCTTCTGCAGATTTGCGAATTTATACGATGGGAGTTCCTTCCGGAACTTTATCATCCACAAAGATCACCTGACAGCCGCACGCATTGTTCGTTGCGGCCAGCAGCATGCCCTCGCTTTCCACGCCGGTCAGGCGGGCGGGCGCCAGATTGGCCAGAATGATGATCTTCCGGCCGATCAGTTCTTCGGGCTCGTATTCATCCTTGATGCTGGAAACGATCGTGCGTTCCTTGATGCCGTCGAAGACAGTCAGCTTCAGGTTGTTGCGCGCCTTGCGGATCTCACTGCACTTGATGATCTTAGCCACGCGCAGGTCCATTTTATCGAAATCCGGCTTCTGTACGGTCTCCTTGAACGGAGCCACCGGATCCGCGGGGCCGTAGACCCGTTCTTTTTTCGCGGGTTCTTCTTTCTTTTCAAAGAGTTCCGGATGCAGCTCCTGTTCCGTGGGCGGGGCGCTGAAATCCAGCAGAGGGAGGATATCGCTCCGTTCCATCGCATGCAGGAACAGATACAGGCGCGGTCCGCGTTCCTTGGCCAGCAGCAGGCGGTAGACCAGCTGGAAGAAGCGGGCCTGCAGCTGCTTCAGATTCGGCGCCGTTTCCCCGAAGATCTCCTTGGGAATGGCATACAGCTTCGTGCTCAGGTCGTCCAGAGAATAACCGCCCTGCGCGATATAATCATGCAGTTTGCGGATCTCCGTCTTCTCCTCTTCCGTCATTTCCCCGAACAGCTTGAAATCGCGGAAGGTGCGGAGGTGATTGGCCTGCTCCGGCGCGCACTCTTCCAGCCAGAAGCGGGCGCGGTCCAGGCGGTTCGCGAAGTCTTCGTATTTGTAATCCATGCCGATCTTCTGAAAGACCGTTTCGATCATGGGGGCGTTGAAGTTTACAATGGAGCCCAGCTGCACCAGCAGGGCCATGGGGACCGTCTTCACGGTTTTGCTGTGCGTCAGGCAGCAGTCCATGACGGAATTAATAAACTCATCCGCCTGACCGGAGCAGTACTGCTGATACTGCTTGTCAAATTCGAAATACTGGCGCAGGATCCCGTCGTCAAAGCAGAAATCAAAGGCTTTGGTGGGCTCGCTTTTCGCGTACAGCCACAGTACGACTTCCGGTTCGTACAGCTTCAGGATGGTGTCCGGCGTCAGGTTCAGGCCGGAGGAGCCGGACATCTTGCCGGCTACGCCCTTGATGCCGATGAATTCGTAGCCCTGGAACAGCGGCGCTTCGTAGCCGAAGATCTTCTGCGCCACGGCGCGGCCGTTGTCATAGCTGCCGCCGGGGCTGGCATGATCCTTTCCGCCGGGTTCGAAATCCACGCCTTCGTAGGCCCAGCGCATCGGCCAGTCCACCTTCCAGGCGAGCTTGCAGTTGGAATCCGTCTTAAAATCGAAGTCCCCTTCATGCCCGCACGCGCAGGTGAAATGCGCCACGGTGCCGTCCTCGCTCAAGGAACGGATCTTCGTGGTGTCGCGGTGGCAGCAGGGGCAGTAAATGCTGACGGGATAGTAGGCTTCCCGTTCGCCTTCCTGCGCGTCCTGCGTGCGGAAGCTGTCCAGGATATCAAAGATCTCCCCGCGCTTTTTTAACGCCAGCAGGATCTGTTCGCGGTAGGCGCCGCTGCGGTACATTTCCGCCTGATGGCGGTAGTCGAGCGGGATCCCGAAGGCTTCCATGGAGCGTTCGAATTCTTTCTCGAAATGCTCCGCGTAGGAGCCGTGATT